>CANRAQ010000046.1 GCA_947628725.1 uncultured Bacilli bacterium
TAAAGAACAGTTACGCAATATTTTCCAAAATAAGTTTGACCGAGAAGCGTGGAAAGCTATTGTTGTCAATATCTTTGGCGCAAACAAGGTACGTCGGAAAAACGAATTATTCACCGACCCCGACGATACCGAAGTCGGTTACTATATGGGTTCTATTGACACCACCGACCATTTCAAAATCGGCTTGTTTTATTACAAGATCAACTCCGGCTCAGTAGCACATAAAAAAGTCGGTTTGCGTAATCTCGTCAAAAAATTCATAAATCAGAACTGGGGCGAGTTTGACGCTGCTATTGTTGTATTTGATGATAATAAGGACTGGAGATTATCTTTTGTGTGCGACATCAAAGAGGAAGCCACCGCTCCTAAACGATTTACTTTTGTTTTCGGAGAGAAAGATAACTTCTATCGCACCGCAATAGACCGCTTTGATTATTTACAAACTCACGGAGCTTCGTTTGGAAATATCCGTAAAGCGTTCTCGGTTGACGCTTTAAGTGATGATTTCTTTGACGAATACCGCGAATTATATGCAGATTTCGTAGAATACATAACCGGTAAACGCTACGTTAAAGAAAGCAACAAGTGGGTGGAACGCGTAATTGATAAGCCAAATTATCAATATAAATCTACTTTTGGTAAGAATGATAAACTGGTGCGCGACTACATCAAAAAGATGTTTGGCCGCATTGTATTTCTTTACTTCCTCCAAAGGAAAGGGTGGCTTGACGGAAACCGTCAATATATGCACGATCTTTTCTATAATTCCGACAAAAAAGATAATTTCCTCGACGGTGTACTTGAACCGCTGTTTTTTGAAGTCTTAAACACCGATAAGCCCTACCGCACAAACGCGGTAAAAGCTTTGCCGGGTAGTGAGAATATTCCGTACCTAAATGGTGGTCTGTTTGCTCGTGATGAAATTGACGAGCGTACCTGTATTTTTAAGGAAGAAGATTTTGAACGACTTTTTGACTTTCTCGACAGTTATAATTTCACTATTGACGAAAACGACGCCGACGATGCAGAGATAGGTATTGACCCGGAAATGCTCGGACGTATCTTTGAAAATCTGCTTGAAGACAACAAAGATAAGGGTGCTTTCTATACTCCCAAAGAGATTGTAGATTATATGTGCCGAGAATCCATTATCGCTTATCTGCAAAATGGTATTCCTGAACGTTCTCACGAACTTATTCGCAACTTTGTTGAAACCTTTGACGCTTCGCAACTTGACGAAAAACAAAAGCTATTTATCCGTAAAAAATTGCAAGCGGTAAAAATTTGCGACCCTGCAATCGGTTCAGGTGCCTTTCCAATGGGACTTGTAAATCTTCTTTCCAAACTTTATGTGGCTATGAAGTCGGACACCGATACAGCAAAAATGAAACGCCACATAATGGAGCAGAATATTTACGGTGTCGATATTGAGCAAGGAGCAGTCGACATTGCTCGCTTAAGGTTTTGGCTTGCAATGATTGTCGAGGAAAAAGAACCTCTACCTCTACCCAACTTGCACTTCAAGATTATGCAGGGTAACTCGCTTCTCGAAAGTTATAATGGCATTGACCTTTCCGACCTTACGAAAGTAAGCGGTCAGTCAAGTTTATTCGATTCCGAAAACTCGGAACGCGAAGCCCTTATTTCATCGTTGAAGTCTTATTACAAGACTTCTGACCACGCGCAACGAGATCGTCTCTTTAACGATATTATCAATAATGTGCGACGTCAACTGCATGATAAAAATATTATTCTCCCAACAGGAAAAGACCCGTCAGCCAATACCGATTTCTTTTTGTGGCATACTTGGTTCTCAGATGTATTTGCTAATGGTGGTTTCGATATTGTTATTGCCAATCCACCTTACATTGATTCTGAAACAATGACACAACTTGGAATGGATAAGCAACGGGAGTATATATCTAGTCATTATCGCTACATTTCGGGTAATTGGGATATTTATATGGCATTTCTAGAGAAAGGTTTAAAGTTAAGTAAAGGAATAATGTGTTACATAACTCCAGATAAGTGGCTATCAAAACCTTTTGGGAAAATATTTCGTAGAGAGTGTATGTGTCAGCGCCTTTCTCATATTGTTCATGCAGGAAACGACGTATTCGAAACTGCAACCGTAGATGCGATTATTACTCTTTTCACTCAGTCTTCAAAAGAAATTAATGCGTATGTTTTCAATAGAAACAAAGACATTGAGAAACGCGGCTCTATAAAAACGTCTGAAATAATGAGCCCTTATCTTATTGATTCGCTATTTTCACCCTATGCCTCTATAATTAATAATATTGATTCTATCGCAAAATCACATGTTATTGATTTGGCAAAATGTGAGGGTGCATGTTCTACCGGGGACGCATATAAATTGGTGCCATTAATTACCGAAAACACTAGAGGACAATCATATCGGTTGGTTAATACGGGAACTCTAGAAAAATATACTAATCGATGGGGACATAAAGAGATCGTATATCTTACTAAAGAGTTAGGCTACAAACCGCTGTGTCCTACAGTGTCAGTCGAGCAGTTTGAGAAAACTTTTGGAAAAGCATACATAGCAAAGGCAAAAGGCTCCAAAATTATCCTCAAAGGATTGAATCTTTTAGATGCATTTGTAGATGTAAATGGAATTTATTTGCCGGGTAAAACAACTCTTGTGATTAATTCTGCTAATATTGATAATTTGTTTTTCATAGCAGGAATTTTGAATTCGGCATATGCAATTTTTTATATTAAAACCAAGTATTCTTCAAGCAGCTATTGTGGTGGAATTACTTTCACTAAAGAGATGATAGACTCTTTACCTGTTCCCCATTTTTCAAATGTTGATAGAGCACGACTAATACATCTTTCTAAAGCTGCTACTAATATTCGTACTGATAATCCTTCTAGAAACATTGATTCTATTTTAAAGGAAATAGATAGTCTTATTTTTAAATCATGGGGGTTTAATTACGATGAAGTTCTAATTATTGACCCAGAAAATACCATTACCGAGGAAGAATATAATAAATTCAAGTAAGATCTAAAGTGTATGGACTGGCAATTCCTCCTACTAAAAGAGATTTTCCAAAAATTCGGAGAGCAAGCAAAATCTATCTCAACTTTACGTCCTGAAGATATTTTGGCATATAAGAAACCTTATTTGCCTGAGTCTTTATATAAATTCTATGCTCCAACTTTAGAAAATCTCTCTGATGTTGCTAATCAACGCCTTTGGCTTCCATCGGAAGGATACGACAATTTAGATACTTACCACGGTGACCTGTGCATGACGATTGGATTGACTGCGACTATAACGAGAACACGAGCGAGTTGTCGGATTTCTTTGACGAGACCGATCTCGACCAATTTATTGATAACCTAAACGACTGGGATTAATCATTACTTTTTTAACGCAAAGTATAAAGTTTTACTTTAAGAGGTATTGTGTAGCTCACTGAATATTTGTATATTTGCGCACGCTTAATATTGAGCGCAACTTAAAATTTTTATATGACAGATACGAATAAGATGTCTATTAAATTCCAGCCGGGTATATTTACCCTGCTAACCTATGATCTTATTTCACTTGTTGATAAGGGACAAAACTTACCGATGGACCAATTCATGAAGATGTGTGAAGACTACACAATCATGAAATGGCTTAAAGAAAACACTCGATTTTATGAGATATGGGACGATGATTTGAAAATAATCTTGGCGGAAGAGTTTTGTGCTCTGGCAAATTGCGTTATTCCTGAGGATACTTATGGAGTCGCACACAATGGGATTCTTGCTCTTGTAGCTTTCTGCCAAGAATTAATTAATGAAGGACCCTCGCGTTCGAGAAAAGATTGTGATTGCGCAGAAGAAGGTATGAAAAAAATGGGGTTAATTGGATGAACATCCCAGTATAATAAAATTACGGAGTTGCGGCATCACCGCCGGCCGGAAGACTTCAATCGCATAACTCATACGACTCTTCGGACACCAACGAGGAGTCTTGCTGTATATGGACTTTCCGCTTTGGAGTGGCGAACTTTTACGCAGACTCACAACAAAATTAGAGTTCTCTATTGCGAGACTCATGGATTTTTACTAACTTTGCAAATTAAAAACGAAGTAACCATATGGCGCAGTACAACTTTTCAATCTCCGATTATCACTCTATCGATTATGCCGATATAAAACTTGATGGCATAACCGTTATAGCAGGCTGCAATGGTTCGGGCAAGTCAACCATTGCTCGTTGGATATATTCATTTGTTAACTATACAAATGATTTTTATCATCTTGTTGATGAGCAATTGGTGAACCGATTAGAAAGTAAGCTGTATTCCATGTATCGAATACTTCGCAATATTGATTGTCTTCCTTATCCCAAATTGCGTCAATTTAAGACTTTGTCGGTGGATTTTAAAGTAGATATTGATTATTCTGAAATAGAACACCAATTTAGGAATAGGGTTGGACTTTTCTGTGATATAGTGGATAATGCTATCAGAAATAATGATAATCCTTCTTTTGATCGGTGGATTAGCCAATCTTTAGGATGCGAAGAGCCGGTTTCAAGCGAATATTTATCTGAATTTTATAGGAAATCTTTAAATATTTTGGAATCCTCTCTTGAAACTGCTTATGATAAGAAAAAAAATTGCCATTTAGATGAACTGTTTCAGTTTATTCAAAGGGATCTTGATTTGATTACTGATCTTCCTAAAAATATTAAATTTGAAGAGAATGGTCATAATCTAATATCAAATAATAGATTCTTAATACCGATTAGTTTAGGAAATGCCATATACATTGACACCCCTATGGCTCTTTCTACAAAGGTCACAACAGAGAATAAAATATGGGATGGCATGATGAATGCCCTAACTACGCCTTTGCGTGAAATGCCTTATAATGCGCGTAGAATTGCTGTAAGAATAAGAAGACTTATGGGGGGATGGATTGAGGTACAAAAAGAAGATATGAGTGATACCTATGATATTAGATATATAAGAAAATCAGACAATCTTAATATCTCTATCAATGAGGCTGCCACAGGTCTTAAGACCTTTGCCTATATGCTTAGACTCATAGAGAATGGTTATTTGAATGAACATTCAATCTTGTTAATCGATGAACCAGAAGCTCATCTTCATCCTCAATGGATTGTTGAATTCGCTCGGATCTTAGTTCTATTACACAAGGAGGTTGGTACTACCATTTTATTGGCAAGTCATAATCCAGATATGGTTGCCGCACTAAAATCGATCTCGGAAGCTGAGGAAATTGACAACAAAATATCTTTCTATCAAGCCAAGTTAGATGATTATACACAAAGATACACATATCAGTATTTGGGCAATGACATAGAAGGAATTTTTGAATCATTTAACATTGCTCTGAATAGAATTAAGGATTATGGGTGCTGAACGAGTAGTCTGGCTTCATTCGCATATTATTGTCTCTCATTCGCTCTACCCTAAATTTGGATGTTCTCTTTCAGATATATCTGAAAGAGACTATCCTAATAGGAACTATATCACAGATTCAATAGAAGCTCTTGATTTGGATTCCTACGAAACTTCTTTGCAAGGTAGGGACAATGATTGTACGGTTGATGCCGTTTTAGGTATTTGCAATGAAAGACAAGGTAAACCATGTAATCCTCGCCATTTATTAGTTGAACTCAGGATGGATTACAAAAGTACAAAAAACCTTAGTCCATCTGATATTAGGCAGAAGGATGTTCATTCTAGAGATTTGCTTAACGCGTGCGTTGATCGCACTCCAATAGATCTATCTCTATGTTTGTTATTTGACAATTCGATAATATTTCAGGCTGAACGCTGGTTAAGTAGAATACAATCAGAACATTCATATGCAAACACTTGGCTGGTATTTTCACCACTGGCATTCTGTAATTATGTAAACGTAAACAAAGATTTCCCTTATACCCCTAAGGCTGCAACCATAGATATTGTTAGCAGATTTAGAGCTAATTTAGACACACCTGATTTAGATATTTTAGAAAAAGAATCTCAAAATATTAGCAACTACCTTTCAGAAAGTAGACAACGGTACGAAAAAGGAGAATGCATTTATATTTGCCAATGCTTAGACGACACACTTCCCCAATTAAAATCCTGGGTATTTGAGGACGAAAATGATATAATTCTTCACGAAATTATCATACACGATATTGAACAACTCTCCAAAAGCGTTCATAATTGGATTGAAGATTCGTAAGATATTCATATCTATATTATTCTTAGAACACCTCTGATTTTGTGCCGTTGGCGATGGCGTCTATCTCGTCGGCGATTTCGTCGGAGGAGAGTTTGATGTAGTCCATGAAGGTCTTTTGGGTTTTGTGGCCGCTGACGTGCATCATCTGGACGATGGTATATTTGTGGGTTAGGTACATATTCGTTATACCGCTGCGACGCGCGGTGTGGGTGGTCACGCAGTTATAGCGTGGCATTATTACCTCTCCCTTTTCGTTGCGCTCGACAACAAGTTTGCCATCTTCCTCCAGTTTCTTCTGCTTCATGGTGAGTTTGGTTGTTACCATCTTGCCAAGCGAAGGAACGGTCTCGGAAAGTCTCTTGAGAATATCCTTTATATAGCGGTTCAATATCACATCCACAACAGAAGGGAGATTATAAGCGTATTTCTCACAGATGGCTCGGAGGTTAGGATTCATTATTGGAATCTTTACCTCATTGCGGGTTTTCTTCTGAACAAGACGGATAACCGGTGTTCCCTTTGCGGTTGTCGTGAAACAGTCTTTGTCTATGTCGTTATAGTCGCTTACACGTTGGCAGGTGTAGCAACCGACAAGAAATATATCTCGCACTTCATCCTGCTTGCCTGTCAATGGCATTTCATATAATGCTTGCAACTCGGCTTCGGTAAGATAGATTTCAATAGCCTTGTCTCCCTCCTCGATTTTCTTCTTGGCGAAATATTGCATAGCCCGGTCGTTGTCGTGTATGCCGTCAAGATAGGCGTAATTGACAATAGCGCGAAGATCGACCAGATATTTATTCTGTGCCGACACCATATAATCGTTCTTCTCCATGAAGGCAAGAAACTTGGTGACAAATGCGCGGTCAACCATATTCCATGTATAGCGATGCTTTTTGTCGAACTGATCATAGAGTTTCCGGAAACTGAACCACGCCTTAACCGTTCCCGGTGCATATCGGCTATGTCCGTTCAATCTGGCACCGGTCTTTATCTCCTCGCAAAAGCGGTCAAGGAAATTCCATATCTTCGCGCGTTCAGCGTCAATACCCTCCTTTATCAGTCGCGCCTGTTCTTCCTTTATGCGTTCTTCTTCCCGTAGACGTTCCTCCTCTTCACGCTTTGCCTTCGCAATGGCTTCGGCTTTCTTAGGATTGGCAATAGCGAGAATTTCAGACTCAACATGAGATTTGTCGAAAGACATTCCTTCGACCTCGGATTTTACCACAAGTTCAATCCGATTAAGCGCATCATGCAGATTAAAATTCGCCCTCTGGTGGCGCATCCAGTTTTCAGGACAAGACAACGCCTCTTTCCATTCCGCCACGTTCACGCGGATCTGCGATGAAAAGAGCATATCAACTTTATGTTTCTTATTCTGTACCCTGAAGAAAAGGGTTGCGATCTCGTTCTTCTCGTCCTGCTTGCGAACGTAGAACCGGGAAAGAGATTTTGCCATGATATAGTGGGAAGAATGGGTCAAGCCGAAATCGCGGTGCATTTGTTAAATTTCGGGATTAGAAGTGTTAAAAATTCAGGCGTATAGTTTGACC
>CANRAQ010000047.1 GCA_947628725.1 uncultured Bacilli bacterium
TCTTTTATAAATTCTGGATATTTAACCATTTCCATAGTTTTAATTCCTTTATAATATGGTTTAAGATGTAAGTGATAATGTTTAACTTCTTGAACACTACCATTATTTTGAAGTAGGGATATACCAGTACATTTAAGTTTATCTTCTAATATTTTTTTGATCTTTTTAGATGCAGAATTTATACTTTTTAAAGTATCCAAATCTATATCATCTAAATCAGTAAAATGATTTTTAGGTATTATTAAAGTATGTCCATCACTATCAGGATTAGCATCTAAAAATGCAAAAACCTTATCATCTTCATATACCTTATAACTTGGTATTTCACCATTTGCTATTTTACAAAATATACAATCCATTTTCTCATCTCCAATATAATTTTACCAAACAATCAAAAAAATGAAAAGAGCAATAGCTCTTTTTCTGTGAATACTGCGATATTCATTATATTATGAGTATATTTAATTAATTTATACAAATTTATTAAATAATTGGTAATTTATTTTGACTGAAATTATAATATTTAGTATAATGTTTAAGGAGATGATTTCATGAACACATTAAAAATAGTAAATTTAACTGTTAAAGTAGATGATAAAATTATATTAAAAGATTTTAATTTAGATATAAATTCTGGAGAAATTCATGTATTAATGGGACCAAATGGTATAGGTAAAAGTACACTTACAAAAGTTATAATGGGAGATCCAACATATACTATAGTAGATGGAAAAATATACTATAATAATGTACTTTTAAATGAATTATCTACTGATGAAAGAGCAAGAATGGGTATATTTTTAGGTATGCAATTACCTATGGAAATAGAAGGTGTAACCAACGCAGATTTTTTAAGAACAGCGCTAACTACAAAAGAAAAAGAAAACTTTAAATTATATGAATTTATTAAAAAAATTGATAAGACTGTAGAAATGTTAGATATGAAAAAAGATATGATACATAGAGGAGTTAATCAAGGATTTAGTGGTGGCGAAAGGAAAAAGAATGAAATACTTCAAATGTATATGTTAAATCCATCATTTATAATGTTAGATGAAATAGATTCAGGACTTGATGTGGATAGTTTAAAAATAGTTGGAGAATCTGTATATAATTATTATAAACAAAATAATCCTGGTATATTATTAATAACTCATTATGAAAGAATATTAGATTATATACATCCTACTCATGTACATATAGTATCTGATGGCAAGATAATTAAAACTGGTGATTATAGTTTAGTTCGTGAAATTGAAAAATATGGATTCGATAAAACAAATTCAAAAAAAGTTAATTCTATTGGTGTATGTGCTATAAAGGAAAAAATAGAAAATGAATAAAATAAAGATAGTTAATGATAAATTAGAAAAGATAAATTTATGTAAATGCATTAACGTTGAATATATAATTAGTGAATATATATTTGGAATAAATGTTGTTAAAATACATGTATCTAATGATACTGAATTAGAAATAGAAATTGACTTAAAAGAAGATGTTAGATTAAATTTTGATATAACTATAGATAAAAATGTTAAATTTAATTTATTTATATTAACAAAAGGTAATAAAGGTAAAATACAATATAAATATAACTTATATGAAAATACAGTATGTAATATAGAAAAATTTCAGAATATAAATACAATAAAAGAAATGATGATTACTAATTTGAATGGAGAAAACGCTGCAATAAATTATAATTTTAAAACTATAAGTAATAATAAAGAAAGTTATGATTTTCATATATTTCATAATTCAAAAAATACTTTTAGTAATATTAAAAATGGTGGTGTTTGTATAAAAGATGGTTCTATTATTTTTCAAGTATCATCTTTTGTACCAAAGAATATAACTAATTGTGTTGTAAATCAATCTAATAGAATTATTAATTTAACTAATAATGAATCTAAAATAAAACCTAACTTATATATCGATTGTAATGATGTAGAAGCATCTCATAGCGCATTAATTGGAACATTTAGTGATTCAGAATTATTTTATTTACAAAGTCGTGGAATAACTAAAGAAGATGCTATTAAATTACTTATAAGAGGTTTTGTTACAAGTGATATAACTAATTTAAAATTACAAAAAAATATAAATAAAAATTTAGATAAGTATTGGAGGTGAATATGAATAGAGAAGATTTTCATATATTAGATAGCGGTATTATATATTTTGATAATGGTGCAACTACATTAAAGCCATACATATTAAGTGATACAATAAGTGATTACTATAATAATTATAGCGCTAATGCTCATAGAGGGGACTATGATATAAGTTTAAAAGTTGATGCTATGTATGAGGGAGTTAGAGAAAATATTAAGAAATTTATTAATGCCAATTCAAGTAATCAAATAATATTTACTAATAATTCTACTGATTCATTAAATAAAATTATATTTGGATATTTTAAAAATCATCTAAAAAAAGGAGATCATGTTCTTTTAACAAAATCTGAACATGCATCAAATGTTCTTCCATGGTTTGAATTAAAAGATGAGATGGGTATACAAATAGATTATATTGAGTTAGATAAAAATCATAAAGTTACTATGGAAAATGTTATAAATGCTATAACTCCTAATACAAAAGTTATAAGTATAGCACATGTAACAAATGTAGTAGGAGATATTAGACCTGTTAAAGAAATAATAGATTTAGCCCATGAAAAAAATATTAAAGTTATAATAGATGGCGCACAATCAGTTCCACATATAAAAACTGATGTTAGTTATCTAGACCCTGATTTTTTAGTGTTTTCAGCCCATAAAATGTGTGGTCCAACTGGTGTAGGTGTAATATATATAAAAGAAGATTTGATGAATGAAATAAAGCCTATTATAGTAGGTGGAGGAATGAATGCATCATTTGAATTTGATGGAACTAGAGAGTATAATGAATTACCTCATTTATTAGAAGCAGGTACACCAAATATTGCGGGGGTTATAGGATTTGGAAGTGTAATAAATTATTTAAATACAATAGGTATTTCTAATATACAAAATTATGAAAAGGAATTAAAAGAATACGCAATAGAAAAATTAAGTAAAGTTCCTAACATAATAATATATAATAATTCATCAGAATCAGGTATAATTACATTTAATATTAAAGATATATTTCCACAAGATGTTGCAGTATATTTAAATAAATATAATATATGTGTAAGAGCAGGTAATCATTGCGCTAAAATATTAAAAGATGAATTAGGAATTAAAAATACATGTAGGATTAGCCTTTATTTTTATAATACTAAAGAAGAAATTGATTATTTAGTTAAAGTATTAAGTAATCCTAATATAAAAAATGAAATAATATAGCCAGAATTAATTTTCTGGCTTTAATATTTTTAATATTTTCTTTTCTTTATCTAAATGATCATTATTTTCATCAGTTAATCTATTTATTTCATCAGTTAAAGAATTATTTTCAATAGATAAATTGTTATTTTCTAATTTTAATTTTTCACATTCAGATTTAAAAAATTCTAATTCTTTTAAAATATTTGTATACTTTTTAGATACATTTTTATCTACTATAGAGTTAGTTAAATGATCATTATAACTATTGATTATTCTTATTAGATTTTCATCTTCTGTAATTTCAGTATCTATTAATTTACCACTTGAAATTGAATTTATAATATTATTTATAATATCGTTATTTTCATCTTGACTATCTTTATTTCTTTTTAATACACCAATCGCATGTTGATAATCACCTGATAAATCTATACTATAATTAAATATATTTTTGTATTCTTTCATATATGTAATTTTTTCACTTTTAGTTTTAATATTAAGATTTGCAGTAGTATCATAATCAGTTTCAATATTATAAGAGTTGATACCATTTACAATAGTAATTTCTTGATATTTTAAATATTTTTCAAGTGTATCTTTAGCAGAATCAATATCATCATATATTTGATTTGACATTGGTACATATAAGCCATCATTTTTTACTATAGATAAAATACCTATTTTTCCATCCGAATATTTTTTTACTATAATATAATCAAATTTTTCTGATAATTCACCAGTAAAATGAACTCTATTACTATCATATTTACAGATAAATTGTATTTCAGTTATATCCAATTTTATATTTTGTCTAAAACTTTTAACTTTATCTACAACATATTGTGAAAATAATAAATTATAATCTATGTGATGTTCATTTTCTAATTTATTAATTCTATATGGATTTAGAGTTAATTCTTTTAATAATTCAAATGAATTAGTAGAATTAAATCTACCTGTACTAATCAAGTAATTAGTATTTACTCCTAGTAAATGCGCAATAGATTCATTAGGAACATGAAAATTTAATCTATCACCATTACCTAAAAATAATCTAAATCTTCTATTTTTATACCTAGAAGTTTCAATAAAAACTATAATTTCTCTTATATTTTCAAATAAATTTTCTATATCGCATAATCTCATTTTTTCATTCATATAAATGCTCCTTCGAATTACCAGTATAATACATTTTATTCTATAATTTGTCAAATTAACTAGTTTTAAATTGATATTTATTATATAATATAATTGGTGGTAGTATGGCTATAATAAAAATAATGGATGAAATACTTTCAAATAAAATAGCTGCTGGTGAAGTAGTAGAAAGATGTTCATCTGTAGTAAAAGAATTAGTAGAAAATAGTATAGATGCTAAGGCTACAGAAATAAAAGTAGACTTATTAGAATCAGGAGTAAAAGAAATAAAAGTTACTGATAATGGTATTGGTATGGATAAAGATGATGCGATTATGTCTTTTAATAGACATGCTACAAGTAAAATATTAGATGAATCTGATTTATATCATATACATACTTTAGGATTTAGAGGTGAGGCTTTAGCGTCTATTGCTTCAGTTTCTAATGTAGAATTAATAACTTCAACAGGTGGAGTAGGAACTCATGTAAGTATTAAGGGTGGTAAAATTATAAATGTAGAAAATAGTGATTCAAGAAAAGGAACAATAATGTGTGTTAAGAATCTATTTTATAATACCCCAGCACGATTAAAACATCTAAAAAGTTTATATACTGAATTATCAAATATAACAGATTATATGAATAAAATTGCTTTGTCACATCCAGAAATTAGATTTATAGTTACAAATGATTCAAAAGAATTATTAAGAACTGATGGGGCTGGTAATTTACTTAAATGTATTAAAAATGTATTTGGTATTACAGTTGCTAAAAAGATGTTAGAAGTTGAAAACTCTAATTCTGATTATGAAATAAATGGATTTATAAGTTTACCAGAATTATATAGATCAAATAGAAATAACATAATAACTATAGTAAATGGTAGAATAGTTAGAAATCAAGAATTAAATAGGGCAATAAATGATTCTTATCATTCATATAAACCAGATAATTATTATCCTATAGTAGTTTTAAATATAATAGTAGATACATCATTAGTAGATGTCAATATTCATCCAACTAAAATGGATATTAAATTTGGTAATTTTGAAGAATTAGTAGATTTAATAACTAATACTATAAAAGATAGGTTAAAAGTTAAAACATTAATACCACATATTGAAGAAAAAAAGGAAATACCTAAAAAACAATATGAGGAAATTAAATTAGATTTTGATACTCCTACTATATCAGAGCCTGATCAAGACTATGCTATTAATGATAATATAGTTGATGATGTAGAAATTCATGAAGATGTAGTTATAGAAGATTCTACTATGCCTATAATGTATCCAGTAGGATTAGTTCATGGAACATATATTATATGTCAAAATGATTTAGGCATGTACATAATAGATCAACATGCTGCAAAAGAGCGTATTAACTACGAAATAGTTAAAGAAAAACTTAATAATCCAGTTAAAGAAAGTATTCAAATGATTTTTCCACTTACATTAGAGTATACAAATTCAGAATATATAATATTAAAAGAGAATTTTGAATTTTTAAGAAATATGAATTTTGATATAGATGAATTTGGAATAAATTCAGTTATAGTAAAGGCACATCCAGTATGGTTACCAAAAGGTAATGAGGATAATTCAATTAAAAAAGTATTAGAACTAGTAATTGAGAAAGAGAAAAACTTTAATTTAGAAAAATTTAATGATCATTTAGCCGCTACTATGGCTTGTAAAATGTCAATTAAGGCTAATACTGCAATAACATTAGATGAGATGCAAAACATATTAGATGATTTAAGAAAATGTAAAAATCCATTTAATTGTCCACATGGAAGACCTACAATTATATATTATTCAAAAAGTGATTTAGAAAAATTATTTAAAAGAAGTGGATTCTAATTAATAAAAATATATTTACGAAATATCGTATTAGTGTTATAATTATTTATAGATAATAGGTGATTAGGTATGAATAAAAAAGGGTTTACATTAATGGAAATGTTAGGTGTAATAATAATATTATCACTTTTAATGGTTTTAGTGTTTCCAAATATAGTAAATTCTGTTAGAAATTCAACAGATAAAACAAATAAAGTTACAGAAGATTTAGTATCAACTGCACTTGATTTATATATGAGTGATAATGGCTATGAAATAAATAGTTTATATTTTTGTATACCATTACAACAATTAATAGGTGAAGGGTATCTAAAAAAACCAATAAAATACGATGATTTAGATGATATATCATCTGTTAAAAGTGTTTTAAGATTTAAAAATAATATTAGTTTAGTAGATAATGATAAATGTTTAAGCACTATTTTAATGAATTATGATGAAGATAATGTATTTATAGATCCTGCTGGTAACCTTAGATTTAGAGGTAAAAATCCAAATAATTATGTAACATTCAATAATGAAACATGGAGAATAATAGG
>CANRAQ010000048.1 GCA_947628725.1 uncultured Bacilli bacterium
GACAATTTGAAAAAAATAAGAATTTCAAAAAAACTATCACAGGAAGATTTGGCAGAAAAAGTTAATGTATCTAGGCAATCAATAAGCAAATGGGAAACTGGAGATGCATATCCAACAATGAATAATTTACTAGAACTATGTAAAATTTTTCATTGTAAAATTAATGATTTAGTAAACGACAGCATAATTGATATTGATTCACTTGGAGATGAGGTTAAAACTAAAGTTGTAAGTTTAAAAAAAGAAGAACAAAAGAAAATGAAGATTTTAAGTAAAATCATTTCTGTAATATCTAAAATAGGAAGAATTTTTTGTTATATTGTAATTCCTTTTATTTCTTTAATATTAATTGCTACACCTTATTTAATTGATAAAGTTGTAATAAAAGATAATAATTTAACTTTAAATCTACCAGATAATATTAATATTTTAGAAAAAGACGACAAAGTGGTCTTAAAAGTTGGGACATTTGTTTTAGCAGATGCGGATAAAGAATTTTTAAATACTGAAGTAGTGTCTATATTTGAAAATAATAGTAAAGCCAAAATAATTGGTTATGTTGAAACAGGTTTTGCTTCTCTATTGGTAATAATTATTTTGACATCTATAATATTAAAACATTTAGAAACTTTATTTAATAATATAAATAAAGGAGAAACACCATTTACTTTAGAAAATGTTAGTTTAATAAAGAAAATTGCTTGGAAAATGATTATAATAATTTTAATGAGTAATATTGGTGGTGGCATGTTTGAATTGTTATTAACTTCAAATTTAAATATAGAATTTGAAACTTATGATTTGGTAGAGATATTATTCTTATTTAGTTTATCATATATATTTGAATATGGAAGATTGTTAGGGCTTGAAACTAAAGGCCAAATGTATGGTAATAGCAATGAATAAAGGAGAGTTTTTAAAAGAACTTTCTAAACAAACTGGTTTAAGTGAAAGCAAAGCAATATTAGTTAATGATATATTAGAGAAGAACTTTTTTATAAGCAAAGGGAATAAAGATAAAATAATAAGTGAATTAGTAATTAAATTAGATATAAGTTTAGATAAAGCAGCAGAAATATATAATATTTCCAAAAAGATTATTAGTAATGAAATAATGAATAAATTAAAACATCCTTTTGAAGATCAAGATTAGTAATAAAATTTGTATGAGCAAACTCTATATGAGATTTGCTTCTTTTTTGATATAATTATTATGGGAGTTTTATTGTTATAATTTATATCTTTAATGTTTCTTTAACCTTTGTATTTTATACTTTGATTGTTAAAAAGAAAGGGAGAAAAAATTATGCAAAGAAAAGCAAAAAATATTATATCTATTGTTATCATTTTATTATTATGTGGAAGTATTATATTTACTGGCTATTTAAGTATCAAATCATCTAATACTAATAATATGCCAAATATGAGTCAAAATGGAAGTGAGCCACCAGAAATGCCTAATGATGGTAATCAAGGAGAGCCACCTGAAAAACCTGATGGTGAAATGAATAATGAACAGGGAAATGGTAATTCAAATATGCAAGAGCCATCAGAGAAACCTGATGAAGATAATAATATGGGAACTCCTCCAGAGATGCCAAATAGTAATGGTGGTATGGAACAAATGGGAGAACATCTAGAGAATAATATAGATAATAATTATGTTTACTTAATTCTTTTTGGAATAGAAAGTTTAACTCTATCTATTATTGTACTTTATATAATAATGTCAGGATTTAATAAAAAGTCTTTGAAAGAAACATTTCCTAATAGTGATAAAATAGTAATCTATATTCTAGGAGTAATTATTTTAACAAGTGGACTTACTTTTACTGAAAATTTAGTTACTAATAAATATAAAGAAAATGCAAATGTTAATAATTCTAATCAAGGTATGGAATTAGAACAAAATACAAATATATCATATTCGGCTGTAAAAGAAATTACTGAATCAACAACGGAAACAAGTGACAATTATGAAAGTTCAAAAAAGGATGAAAATGCTATTTTGGTTAGTGGGGATATTGATGTAACTTTATCCAATATCAAAGTAGATAAAAGCGGTGATTCAGATGGTGGTGATAATACCAGTTTCTATGGCACTAATTCAGGAATTATTGCCAAAGATGGAGCAAAATTAACTCTTAAAAATATAACAGTAAATACAAATGCTACTGGAGCAAATGGTGTATTTAGTTATGGAGGAAGTGCAACAACAAATAATACCAATAGTGATGGTACACAAGTAATGATTAGTGATTCTACAATAACAACCACAAAAGATAACTCTGGAGGAATTATGACAACTGGTGGGGGAACAATGATTGCTAAAAATCTTACTATCAATACTGCGGGTGTATCTAGTGCAGCCATAAGGTCTGACCGTGGTGGAGGAACAGTATTTGTTGATGGTGGAACATATAAGACAACTGGTGTAGGTTCTCCAACAATTTATTCAACTGCAGATATAACAGTAAAAAATGCATCTTTAATTGCCACTGCATCAGAAGGTGTTGTAATTGAAGGAAAGAATAAAATAACTCTTGAAAATGTAATTTTAACTGATACTAATAATAAATTGAATGGTCAATCTACTACTTATAAAAATATTTTTCTATATCAATCTATGAGTGGAGATGCTTCTACTGGTATATCAGAGTTTAGTGCTACTGATTCTACAATAACGACAAATAAAGGTGATACTTTCTATATTACTAATACAAGTTCTAAAATTACTTTAAATAATAATAAGTTTATAAATAATGATTCTACTGGTAACTTTTTAAGAGCAAAAAAAGATTCTTGGGGAAATAATGGTTCAAATGGAGGCATTGTAGAACTATTAATGGAAAATCAAGAAGCCAAAGGGAATATTGTTATAGATTCTATTTCTACTCTTGATATGACTATGAATACAAACTCTTATTATGAAGGGACAATAAATGGTGAAAATAGTGCTAAAGAAATAAAATTAACATTAGATAAAACATCTAAAATCAAATTGACAGGTGATAGTTATATAACTTCTCTTAATAATGCTAATACTAATAATAGTAATATTGATTTTAATGGTTATAAATTATATGTAAATGGTGAAGCAATAAATTAAAAAATTGGAGGTAGTAAGATGAGAATTTTAGTTGTTGAAGATGAAGAAACCATAGCAGATGTTATCGCAACAAAACTTCGAAAAGAAAAGTATGAAGTTGATACGAGTTATGATGGTGAAGATGGATTATATAATGCCATGACTAATATATATGATTTAATCATTCTTGATATAATGTTGCCTAAAATGAATGGTTTAGATATACTAAAAGAGATAAAAGAAAATGATATAAGCGCTAAAGTCATTATGCTTACTGCCAAATCTGAATTAGAGGATAAATTAAAGGGATTTGATACTGGAGCAGATGATTATGTAACAAAACCTTTTCACATTGAAGAATTAATTGCTCGAGTAAATGTTCAATTAAGAAATATTGGTAATAGTAAAGTTAAGGATATATTAGAATATAGTGATTTATCATTAAACATTAGAACTTCTACTTTAACTTGTGCAAGTACAAATGAGTCAATAAATATTCCGTATAGAGAATTCTTATTACTTGAATATTTTATGAATAATAAAGAACAAATTATATCAAAAGAACAAATTTATGATAAAGTTTGGGGAATAGATACTGATTATGAATCTAATAATTTAGAGGCATACTTATCTTTTTTAAGAAAGAAAATAAAAATTATCGGATCAAAAGTAAGTATTAAAGCAGTTCGTAATTTGGGTTATAAAATGGAGGAATAAAGGATATGGAAAATTTAAAGAAGAAAACATTTTTTACAATTTTTATTATAATTTCCTTGTTTGCTATATTTTTTGCTACTTTCTTTAATGTTCAAACATATCATAGGGAATATACTGCAATATTAAATAATTTAACGAGAATGAAAAACTTAATTATTCAAAGACACGAACCGTTTGATAAAGAAATGAAACCAATAAATGATGATGAACTTCACAATAGAAAAGTTATGGACTATGAGATTTATACCTTTATATTAAATTCTAATAATGATATTGTCGATAAAATAAGTCATAGTGATAATGGTATCACTGATGAAATAATAGATGAGGTTAAAGATATACTTGTAAAAAATAATAAAAGCAAAGTAAAAATTGGATGCTTGTATTGGAATAAATATGTTTATAATTATGAAGCAGGCAATTCTTTAACTATTGTAAATATTTCTAATACTAGAAATATGTTACTAATTAATTTACTCATCTCTTTATTATTAGTTGGTATCAGTGAAATTATTATTTATATTATTTCTAAAAAAATAACAGAATGGATTACAAAACCAGTTCTTGAAAGTTTTAATAGAGAGAAAGAATTTGTTGCTAATGCTTCTCATGAACTTAAAACACCACTTGCAGTTATGATGGCTAATATTGATTGTTTAGATGTCAATAAGAAAAATGAAAAGTGGATTAACAACTTAAAAAATGAGTCTGATAGAATGAGTAATTTGATAACAAGATTACTTGATTTATCTAAAACTGAATATTTGAAAAAAGAAAATTTTAGTAAAACCGATATTTCTATAATTATAGAGAAAAGAGCACTAACATTTGAGAGTTTAGCATACGAAAAAAACATAACTATAGAAACTAATATCGCAGAAAAAGTAAATATTTCTTGTCATAAAGAAAGCATAGATGAATTGGTGTCTATTCTAATTGATAATGCTATAAGTCATGGAAAAGAAAATAGTAAGATTAAAGTTAATTTATCAGTTGCTAAAAACGAAATAAAATTAGAAATAGTAAATGAAGGAGAACCTATTCCTGAAAGTGAATATGAAAAAATATTCGAGAGATTTTATCGAAATGACAAAAGTCATAATCGTAAAAGTGAAAGATATGGTTTAGGCCTTGCAATTGCTAAAAATATCGTTAAAGCCCACAATGGTAATATTAGAGCTTATTCAAAAGATGGATATACTACTTTTGAAGTTAGATTTAAAATAAATGAACATTAACAAAAAAAGTTAATGTTTTTAATATTTCTTTAATGTTCATGTACTATGATTATTTCATAAAGAAGGTGATATATGGTTAGAAAAGAATATTAATTACAATTTTTAGAAAGGATATTTTTATATGAGAATACAAATTGTTGGTAAAAACTCTAGTAATAGAATGAAATTATTAAAAAATATTGAAAAAGTATTAGAACCACAAAAAAATACTTGTAATATTCAAATTTTAGAAGATGATAAATATAAACAAATTTATCATGTAGTAAATACTCCTGCGCTTATAATAGATGGTAAGATAATTAGTCAAGGAAAAATCTTGACTGAAAGAGAAATAAAAAGATTCATTCTCGCTAATAATAATTAGTTAGATATAAAATGAGGTGATAATATATGTCTAAGGATATGAAAGAAAGTGAAGAAAAATCCGAAAAAGAAGAAGTTTTTTCTAATAAAAGTATACCAATAGAAAATAAAATTGATGAGAGTAATTCTAAATCAAAAAGTAATAAAAATATTATTTTGTTTACTATTATAGGTGTATTGGTTTTAATTATTGTTATTTTATCTATTTCCTTTTTTGGTATAATTTATCCAAAATTAAAAGTTAACTTACAAAATACAGAAAAGGAGAAAATAGAACTAAAATATACTGAAACCACTAGCACTAACAATAACGGTATATATATTACAGATGTATCTGAAGTTGTAGAAAATGTAATGCCATCTATTGTTGCAATTACGAGTAAGACTTTAATTTCATCTGGCAGATTTGGACCTAATTTTTTTAGAGAAGAACAATATTCTGAAGGAGCTGGATCTGGAATAATTATTAGTAAATCAGATGAAAAACTTATGATCTTAACAAATAATCATGTGGTTGAAGGTGCTAATGAATTATCTGTTCAATTTATAAATGGAAAAAATTATGATGCTAAAGTTGTTGGTACTTCGGAAAGAAAAGACATAGCTATTATATCTGTTTCATTAAATGATATTGATAGTGATACTCTAAATGAAATCAAAATAGCAACTTTAGGAGACTCTAATAAATTGAAAGTGGGTAATGGTATTATTGCTATTGGTAATGCTTTAGGTTATGGACAATCCGTTACTACAGGAGTAGTAAGCGCTTTAAATAGGGAAGTTTCAATAGATAATTATACAAATAAAATGATTCAATTAGATGCTGCAATCAATGGTGGAAATAGTGGAGGAGCTTTACTAAATAGCAGTGGTGAAGTTGTTGGTATAAATTCTGCTAAATATTCATCTAGTACTTCATCTTACTCTGCCAGTGTAGAAGGAATGGGATTTGCTATTCCAATATCAGATGTTAGTGAACTTATTACTACTCTTATGACAGGAGAGAATGATGAAGGTGTAACATTAGGTATAGAAGGATATATAATTAATGATAGTAACAGTCGTTATTATAATATGCCAACAGGATTTTACATTTCTAAAATTACTTCTGGAAGTAGTGCTGATAAATCCGAATTAGAAATAGGCAATATTATCACTAAAATAGAGGGTAATGAAGTTACGAGTTTAAGTGACATACAAGATGTTTTAAGTAAATTAAATAAAGGTGATAAAGTAAACTTAACAATTAGTTATATAAGTGATCGTGAATATAAAGAAAAAGATATTAAAGTTACTTTATCCTAAAACACTCCTTACTTTATTTAAAGAAAATGATGAGATAATCATTTTCTTTTTTCTTAAAAATATG
>CANRAQ010000049.1 GCA_947628725.1 uncultured Bacilli bacterium
AATTAGAGTGGTGATTATATGGAAAAAATAATTATGGTAGATGGAAATAATTTATTATTTAGAAGTTATTATGCAACTGCCTATAATGGAAATTTTATGAAAAACAGTAAAGGATTACCTACAAATGCATTATTTGGATTTGTTAATATGATAAATAAGATAGTAGCAGAAGAAAAACCTACATATATGATAGTTGCATTTGATAAGGGAAAAACATTTAGACATGAAAAATATGATTTTTATAAAGGTGGAAGATTAGAAACACCAGAGGAATTAAAAATTCAATTTCCTATCGCAAAAGAATTATTAGACGCCATGGGAATCAAATATTATGAAATAGATAATTATGAAGCAGATGACATAATAGGAACATTTGCTAAATACTGTGATTTGGATGATAACTATGATGGACTAATAATAAGTAGTGATAAAGATCTATTGCAACTTATATCTAAACATGTAGAAATGAAATTATTAAAAACTAAAGATTATATAAGATATAACGAAGACAGTTTTAAAACTGATTGGGGTATAGATCCAATAAATATAATAGATTTAAAAGCCCTAATGGGAGATAGTAGTGACAATATTCCTGGTGTAAAAGGGATAGGTGAAAAGACTGCATTAAAACTTTTAAATGAATATAAGACATTAGATGGTATATATGAAAATATAGATAACATCAAAGGCGCTACTCAAAGTAAATTAATAAGTGATAAAGAAAATGCATATATGAGTTATGAAATAGCTACTATATATAGGGATGTTCCTATGGATATAAATATTAAAGATATTAAATATTTAGGTCCTAATGATAAACTTATAAATTTATATGAACAATTAGAATTCTATTCATTTTTAAAAGATGTAAAAAGAGAAGAAAAAGAAGAAAATATAGAATTTAAAATAGTAGATGATATAGATAAAATTAATATAACTTCAGATACTGCAATATATTTAGAACTTAGTGATGTTAATTATCATAAAGGTAAATTAATAGGAATGGGAGTTTATAACGAGTCTAATTCTATATTTATACCCGGTGAAGTCTTAATTAAAAATCCCAAATTTTTAAGTGAAGTAAATTTATATACATATGATTATAAAAAGGTACTTGTAGCATGTAAAAAGAATAATATAAATATAAATAATGTAGTATTTGATACTGCTCTTGCTTCATATTTACTAGAATATAATATAAAAGATGATATAGCATACTTAGCTAATCAATTAAATTATAAGTTACCATTTATAACACAAATAAAAGATGAAAATATAAGTATTGGACAAGTATGTGTTTCTAGAGCCAAATTTATTTATGAAACTAAAAAAATGTTAGAGGATAATCTAAAATCTAAAGGTATGTATGATTTATTTAAAAATGTGGAAATTCCTTTAAGTGAAGTTTTAGCTGATATGGAATATACTGGTTTTAAAGTAGATAGAGATATTTTAATTGAGATGGGTGAAGAGATAAAAATAAAGATAGAATTACTTACAAAAGATATATATAACTATGCTGGAGAAGAATTTAATATATCATCTCCTCAACAGTTAAGTGAAATTTTATTTGAGAAATTATCATTACCTCATAAATCTAAAAAGGGAAAAACAGGATATTCAACTGCTGCAGATGTACTAGAAAAATTAAAAGATAAGCATCCTATAATTAATTTAATATTAGAGTATAGATTAATAACAAAACTGTATACAACATATATAGAAGGATTGTTAAATTATATCCATGATGATGGTAAAATTCATACAATATATACACAAACATTAACAAGAACAGGTAGACTTTCTAGTATAGAACCTAATTTACAAAATATACCTATAAGAAATGAATATGGAAAACTTATAAGAAAAGCATTCATACCTAGTGAAAATTCAATAATAGTAAGTGCGGATTATTCACAAATAGAACTTAGATTATTTGCTTGTATGGCAGATATAAAATCTTTAAAAGATGCATTTATATCTAATATAGATGTTCATACTAAAACCGCAAGTGATATATTTAAAGTTCCAATTGAGGCTGTAACTAAGGATATGAGAAGAGTTGCTAAAGCAGTTAATTTTGGAATTATTTATGGAATAAGTGGATTTGGTCTTTCTGAAAATTTAAATATAGATACAAAGCAAGCAACAAAATTTATATCAGATTATTATGATACATATCCAGGTATAAAAAATTATAAAGATGAAGCTATAAAAAAAGCACATGAGGATGGATATGTTAAAACTAAATATGGTAGAATTAGAACTATACCAGAACTAGATAATAAAAACTATATGATAAGAAGTGGTGCCGAGAGAATCGCATTAAATACACCTATACAAGGTACTGCTGCAGATATAATTAAAATAGCTATGGTAAATTTATATAATGAATTTAATAAACGAGGACTTAAAAGTAAAATATTAGTTCAAGTTCATGACGAATTAGTAGTAGATTGCGTAAAAGAAGAATTTGAAACGGTCAAAAATCTTATGAAAGAAGTAATGGAAAATGTAATAAATTTAGAAGTTCCACTTATAGTAGATATAGAATATGGAGATAATTGGTACGAGGCTAAATAATTTTTAAAAAAATACTTTTCTTTTTGCTAAAATATGCTATAATAAATATTAGGGTGATGATATGGACACTTTAGAAGATATTAAAGTTAGTATAAAAAATAATCCCAATTTAAACGACGATATAAGGAATAAACTTATGGAGTTAATACTTATTTTTAAAAAGAAAATACCAAATATAGATTTATCTAGATTAAATGAAAGATTAAAAACTGTAAAATTTGGAAAAATAAGTAAGTTTGAAAGAAAGGGTACATATTATTACGACGTATTAAAAAATGAAATATTATTTTCTAAAAACCTTGAAGGTAATTATGATATAGATAACTTACTTATTAAGGCAATTTTAGAAATGACTACTAGTACTGCAACATATACAGGATTTAGTTCTGATGAAAAATTGGTTGCTCTTAACTTAGCGTATACAGAAATACTTGCTAATTATATAATAGGGAATGAGGGGGATTCTGATTTAGAAGAAGAAATGCTAATAACTAATCTTTTAAGTCATATTATTGGCAAAGATACTATGTTTAATTCCTATTTTATGAATAATGGGGAGCCTATAATAAAAGCTATGCAAGATGCGGAGGTAGGTTTGTTATGAGTATAGTAGAATTTGATAAAAATATGAAAACTAATGAAAGATTAAGTACTGTAATTTTAGACGGACTAAATAGAATATACAATGCAAAATTAAATGAAGTGCTTAAATCTGATGAATTTGCAAAAGAACTTGTTCTTATTGGCAATTTATATTCTAACCAAGTAAAAAATGGTAAAACAGATGAAAATAGTATAGAATCATTTAAGACATATGTAGAAGGAATAGATAAAGTACCTTTTAAAAATTCTCATACTGATTTAGATGTTGCAGCTAAAATGATAGGTGAGGATATGGATATATCTTTTGTAGAGTTTGATTCACGTAATAAGAAAGCATTATCTGCATCAGATTATAAGGCAAAAGAACTTGGAATAAAAAGGTTATAAAAATATGGCCTTTTTTCTTGACTTAAATTTTTATATATAATAAAATTAATTTGTAAGAAGAAAAACATAATATCTAGGAGGTATACATGAAAAAAAGTATGGAGCTAGTAAAGTTTAATTTGACTCCAAAAATGTCTTCTTTACTCATTAAGTTCAACAATTTAAAACATGAACTTGCTCAATTAAAAGAATTATATGACCTAGATAAAGATGAAAAACTGCTAACCAAAATAAAACAAATAGAAAGTGAATTAAATACTTGTAGAACACAATTTATTATAGATTTTAGAAATAATAATCATGATGAAATTATAGAGTATTTAAATTTGAGAGATCAAAAATGATCTCTTTTTTTTGAAGAAATTTTCATGAAAAAAAAGGAAATCAATTACTTTTAGATAATAATATATATAGGTAGTAAAAGTTCTAGTTTTGTCGAAACTGTATAAAAGTAAATAAAAATGTGCTAAATTAAATAGGAAGGTGAATATATGTTAACAGTAGGCACTGAGTTTAGAAAGGGAATATTATTTGTAAGGTTAAAAGGTGATTTAAATAAAGAAAATGTAGATAAACTTAATAAAAGGGTAACAAGTGTAGTAAAAGATAGCGGTATAAGAAATATAGTATTTAATTTTTCAAATCTTAAATCTATAGATATAAAAGGTATAAATACTATATTATACAATTATGAGTTATGTAGAAATAATAAAGGTAGAAGTTTGATGTGTGGTAATAACGATAACATCAGAAAGAAGTTAAAAAAGACTAGATTAATTAATTATATATATGAAACACCAGATGAATTAAGTGCTATGAAAATATTAAATTTAGGGTGATATAATGGAAGAGATAACAGATTTAATAATGGATAACAAAAGACTTATATATTCGATTGCTAACAATTTTAAGAACTATAAAAGTAAAGAAGATTTATTTCAAGCAGGTTGTCTAGGATTAATTAATGCATATAAAAAATATGATCCTTCAATGAATTGTAAATTTACTACATATGTTTATCCTTATATATTAGGTGAAATGAGAAAACTTGTAAGACAAGATAAAGGTTTAAAAATAAGTAGAGAGATAACTAAATTAAATTTAAAAATAGAAAAAGCATATGTATTACTTACACAAAAACTTATGAAAGAACCTACTATAACAGAAGTAGCAGATTATTTAAATGTACCTGAATTTTATGTTAGTGAAGCTATCAATAGTTTAAATAAAATTAAAAGTATAGATGAACCTATAAATAGTGATGGTAAGGAATTTACCTTACAAGATGTAGTAGGTAAGATGGATAATATAGATGATTTAATTATGCTAAAAGAAAGTTTAAAAACACTTAATAAAGAAGAGATGGAATTAATAAGTAATAGATATATAAAAGATTATACGCAAACACAAACATCTAAAATAATTGGTATGAGTCAGGTTCAAGTATCTAGAAAAGAACAAAAAGTATTACAAAAATTAAAACAAAAAATGGTAGCTTGATTTAAACATAATTCACCTTAACTTCATATTATTATGAAGTTTTTAATTTGTGGAATACTTTTGAAACAAAAATAATAAATTTTATTGAAACAAATAAATATTTATGTTATAATCTATATGTGGCTGTGGAGTAGTACTCAAGAGGCTGAAGAGGCGCCCCTGCTAAGGGTGTAGACCGGGCAACTGGTGCGAGGGTTCAAATCCCTCCTGCTCCGCCATTTTTATTAATAATATTAAATATTATTTTTTTTTGACTAAATATGATATAATTAAATAGGTGATAATTTGAAAGATAATATATATAGAAAGATAATAATATTTTCATATATGATATCACTTTTTATAATTGCTTTTTGTTTTAAAATAAGAATAACACCAAATATATATTTAAAAACTAATGCAAGATTGATATTATTACTTATAGTTTGCATTTTAATATATATTAGTGGTTACATATTAGTAAAGAAATTAAATTATGGAAAGAAGATATTAAAAATAAATTTAGTAATATATTTTTGCATATATATAGTTACTATATTTACTCTTACACTATTCGATGAAATATATGGTAGACAAGGGTTTAAAGTAATAAAATGGGATAAAGATTTACTTAAAGTATATATGAATACATCATTTAATATAGTACCTTTTAGTACTATAAAATTATTTATAAATGGTTATATTAAAGAATTAGTTACTTTTAAAGATTTTATGGCTAATATATTTGGTAACTTATGTGCATTTATGCCCTTTGCGCTTTTCATACCTTTATTGATTAATAAGATAGATAAATATTATAAATTTATAATTGTTATGGCTATAATAATTATATCTATAGAAATATTACAGTTTATAACTATGTCTGGGTCTTGTGATATAGATGATTTTATACTTAATATTTTAGGTGTATCTATTGCTTATTTTATATTAAAGATAAAATGTATTAATAGGTTTATTAATAAAGTATTTTTATTAGAATAGAGGAATTATGAAAAAACATTTTAATTTTATTGCTTTTATTATTTGTTTAATTATATTTATAACAATAAGTATTTTAGTTATAACTAAAAAAGATTTATATTTAGACACTTATGTTTATAATTTAATATCAGTTATAATAACACCAATAAATACACAAGTTTTAAAATCAATTACTTTTTTAGGTAGTGCGATTGTAGTAATTGGAATAACTATATTGTGTATTATATTTATTAAAAATAAAAGATATGGAATATTTATGTCTATAGATTTAGCTAGTATTACTATATTTCAATTAATATTAAAAAATATATTTTGTAGAAATAGACCTGTAGATATAAATTTAATTGTAGAAAATAGTTATAGTTATCCATCTGGGCACTGTTTAACTGCAATGGCATTTTATGGTTTAATAATATATTTTATAATTAAATCTAATATACCAAAGAAGAATAAAAAAATATATTCTATATTATTATCTATACTTATATTATTTATAGGTTTAAGTAGAATATATTTAGGAGTACATTTTTTTACAGATGTAATTGGTGGGTATACATTTTCAGTATGTTTCTTAATTATATACACATATATAATTAAAAGATGGCTAATTTAAATTTTAAA
>CANRAQ010000050.1 GCA_947628725.1 uncultured Bacilli bacterium
CACCTAACTCAAGTTTGATTTAGGTGGAACCAAATTTTCTGGCAACACTCAACATGCGATATTGAATGTTCCTTTTTATTTCCTTGCTAAATGTATAACAACCCAAAATTAGTATTTGCGCAAGTTATAAACATATTTTAATTGAGTAGGGTATTTCATACCAAACTCACTAAATATTATTTCGCAAAGTTATAAATACCATAACTTTTCATTATTTTTTCTTACTTCTTTAATAATGCCGCTACCAAGACATATATCACCATCATAAAATACACAAGCCTGTCCTGGAGTTATTCTTTTTATACCTTGTTTATATTTTACCAATATATTATTATCATTTAAATATTCTAATTCTACTGGATTATCTTTTTGTCTATATCTAAATTTAGCCATACACTTAGTAGGCTTTGTATTAAAAAGCCAGTTTACATTATCTACTATGCATGAATCAGTTATTAAATAATCATTATCTTCTCCTATACATATATATAATATATTTTTTGTAACATCCTTTCCTACTACAAACATTCTATCAGAAAATCCTCCTATATCGAGTCCTCTTCTTTGACCTATAGTGTAGTTCATAAGTCCTATATGTTTACCTATTACTTCATTTGTATCTATATTCACTATATCACCAGGCTGATTTGGTAAATAATTTTTTAGAAAATTTGTAAAATTTCTTTCTCCTATAAAGCATATACCCGTAGAATCTTTCTTATTAGCAGTAATAAGCCCATATTCTAAAGCTATCTTACGTACCTCTTGCTTTTTTATATTGCCTAGTGGAAATAAGACATTTTTAAATTGTTCTTTGTTTACTTGAGCTAGAAAATATGATTGATCCTTATTTTCATCTAGTGCTTTTAATAGATTACCATTTTCTAATCTTGCATAGTGACCTGTTGCAATATAATCAGCACCTAGTTTTAATGCTTCTTTGGCAAACATATCAAATTTTATATATTTGTTGCACATTATATCAGGATTTGGAGTTCTACCTTTTTTTAGTTCATCTAGAAAATATGTAAATACATAATCCCAATATTCTTTTATAAAATCTTTTCTATATAGAGGAATTCCTAACTTTTCACATACTGCTTTTGCATCATTATAATCAACTTCTTGTGGGCATATACCTTGATTTGTTGTTGGGGCACCCATTAATTCACCATCAGCATAAGAATCCCAATTTCTCATAAATAATCCGATTACTTCATAACCCTCTTGTTGAAGCAATATAGCAGCAACACTACTATCTACTCCTCCGCTCATTCCAATTACAACCTTTTTCATGTGCACCTCTTAAAACTATGTTAATTATACAACACAAAATTTAAAAAGTCATTAAAAAAATATAAAATTAGTATTATGTGAAATAAAAAAACGAGAATACATTATTTGCATTCTTCGCCTCATCTCTCCCATTTTACTATTCTTACTATTTATAGTTTTAATATAAAAGAAATCCACCTAACTCAAGTTTGATTTAGGTGGAACCAAACTTTTGGCAACACTCAACACGCAAATATTGAATGTTCCTTTTTTATTTTATGCAAATTTTCTTGCTAAATACATAATATCATAAAATCATTATTTATGCAAGTTATAAGCAAAATTGGAGGGCCTAGTCGGATTTGAACCAACGATCAGGGAGTTGCAGTCCCACGCCTTACCACTTGGCTATAGACCCATATTATATTTGATGATATATTCCTCATGCAAATATAATTTTACACTAATAACTTTTCTTTGTCAATTATGCATACATATATTTTTACTAAATCTTATTCACATATAAATAAATTATTCTTTTAAACTCTTTACTTTTTGAGTGACTTTATAACTTTCAATAATGCTATTAATATCTATTTCAAATAGTTGTGCTAATGTTGTGGCGTTTTTTATACCATTATCATTAATATTTCTATTAATTATGTTATATATTACACATTTTATAAATTCATCTCTTAAATACATTCTTTTGTCATAAGAAATAATTTGTTCTTTTATGTCACAAGTTTTGTTAAATTTAAAATTTCTTTTATATAAGTCAATATAAACATCTTTTATATTACTATTTTTATATGTATTACGGTATTGAAAACTTAAGTTAAATAAATCATCACTAAGTGGTTCTTCTATAACAATACCTTTATTACTAACCTTAAAATATGTATTGTCATTTTTATTTAACCAAAGTATTTTAGGATATTTTGGTATTTTTAAAATCTCTTTTTCACAATCCTTTAAAGAATTCAAGTAAGAGTGTATGTTACTATCCCCAATATCTTCAAAAAATAAAGTTAATTCATCTATCAATTTATCAATATCCTTAGTATAACTTTCATCGTTTTTAAGTATTTCTTCTTTATACCATTTTATAAATTGGTCTTTTCTTTCTACAAAATTCATATTATTTTTAATATTTATTTTTTTGAAATTGAAAAGATTATCTACAGTTAATTCAAATTTCAAAGATATTAATCTATTTTTTAAATTCATAAAATCATCCCAATAGATAATATTATACTTCTTTTTATAAAAATTGCAATTTTAATTGACAAATTTCATCAGATATTATATATTTATATAAGTTTTAAATATAATTATAGAGGTGGTTATGTGTTAAAAATGTTTAAAAATTTTAGTAAAAAAGATTACCTTTTAATGATAATTTGTATACTTTTAATAGTTTTTCAAGTATGGTTAGATTTAAAATTACCAGATTATATGAGTGGAATAACTACACTTATTCAAAGTGAAAATAGTAAGATAAGTGATATAATCATGAAAGGTGTAGGAATGCTTTTATGTGCATTTGGTAGTTTAATATCTGCTGTTATAGTAGGCTATTTCGCAGCTAGATTATCTGCTAACTTTTCTTTAAATTTAAGAAGAAAAATATTTAGAAAAGTTGGAAATTTTGGAATGGAAGAAATAAAAAAATTCCAAACAAGTAGTTTAATAACTAGGACTACTAATGATGTTACTCAGTTAGAGATGCTTATATCTATTGGATTTCAAATGTTGATAAAGGCTCCAATTATGGCAATTTGGGCCATAGAAAAAATAGTAAATAAAAGTATAGAATGGAGTATGCTTACAGGATTAGGAGTAGTAATTTTATTAGCTACTATAACAACTATTTTAATTATTGTATTTCCAAGATTTGAAAAAGTTCAAAAGTTAATAGATAGGATAAATGGAGTTACAAGAGAAAATCTAACTGGTATAAGAGTAATAAGAGCATTTAATGCAGAAAAATATCAAACTAATAGATTTAATGATGTAAATAATAATTTAACTGATATGCAAATATTTAATCATAAGTGTTTTGCTATACTAAATCCTGTTATGAATATAGTTATGCATTTTTTAACATTGGGTATATATTTTATAGGTGCATTTTTGATAAATGAAGCAGGTATGCTTGATAAAGTTACTCTATTTAGTAACATGGTAGTATTTTCAAGTTATGGTATGCAAGTAATTTCATCATTCTTAATGTTAGCTATGATATTTATGATATGGCCAAGAGCGCAAGTTTCTGCAAAAAGAATAAATGAAGTTTTAGATGAAAAAATAAAGATAGTAAGTGGTACATTCGATGGAAAAGATTTAAAAGAGGAAGGTACTGTTGAATTTAGAGATGTTTCATTTAAATATCCTGATGCTGATGAATATTTACTTAAAAATATTTCATTTAAAGTAAATAAGGGTGAAACTATTGCATTTATAGGTTCTACAGGTAGTGGAAAAAGTACACTTATAAATTTGGTACCAAGATTTTATGATGTTACAAAAGGATCTATTTTAGTAGATGGAATCGATATTAGAGATTATGATATTGAAGCATTAAATAATAAAATAGGGTATGTACCTCAAAAAGCAGTAATGTTCACTGGTACTGTAAAATCTAATGTAGGATATGGAGATAATGGTAAGAAAAATATAACTATGGAAAAGATTAAAGAAGCCATAGATGTCGCACAGTCTACTGATTTTGTAACTAAAATGGAAAAATCATATGATTCACATATAGCAAGGGGAGGTACCAATGTTTCTGGTGGGCAGAAACAAAGATTGTCAATAGCGCGTGCAATCGCTAGAGATCCTGAAATATATATATTTGATGATTCATTTTCTGCACTTGACTATAAAACTGATTCAGTACTTAGAAAAGAGTTAAAAAAATATACTAAAGATGCAACATGTATGATAGTAGCCCAAAGAATAGGTACTATAATAAATGCAGATAAAATAGTCGTATTAGATAAAGGTGAGTGTGTTGGAATAGGAACACATGATGAACTTATTAAAAATTGTAAAGTGTATAAGGAGATTGCTTTATCTCAATTGTCGAAGGAGGAGTTATAGATGCCTAGACCAATGAGAAGAGGAGTACCAGAAAAATCAAAAGATTTTAAAGGTTCTATAAAAAGAGTATTCTTAAGTATGGATAGATGGAAATATTTAATTATAATTTCATTAGTTTTAGCGATGTTAAGTGCAATATTTTCACTTATTTCGCCAAATAAACTATCTGATTTAACTGATACTATCACACTTGGACTTAAGCCTAATATATCTGAAGAAGTAATAAAGGATATAATGAATAATGAAAGTATTAGTTATGAAGATAAACAACAATTTAATGAATTAATTGAATATGCAAAATCTAATAGTGAAAATATCGACACTGATAAATTATTAAAAGATGTAGATTCATTACCAAAATCTATTTATAAAATTATTAAGCCAAAGATTGATATTGCTAAAGTAAAAAGTATAGCGCTTTTACTTGCAATATTATATATAACAAGTGCTATATTCAACTATATTGAATCTATATTGATGACTATTGTTTCTAACAATTATGCTAGAAATTTAAGAACTAAAATAATTAATAAAATAAACAAATTGCCACTTAAATATTTTGATTCACATGAAACAGGTGATGTTTTATCTAGAATTACTAATGATATAGATACGATATCACAAAATATGAATCATAGTTTATCTACACTCGTAGTAAGCATAACATTATTTATAGGTTCTGTATTGATGATGTTTGTAACTAATTGGATTATGGCTTTAACAGCTATATTTGCAAGTATATTTGGATTTATGTTCATGGGAATTATACTTTCTAAATCACAAAAATATTTTACACAAAGACAAATAGAGTTAGGTAATTTAAATGGATATATAGAAGAAATATATTCAGGACATAATGTTGTAAGAGCATATAATGGTGGAAAACAGGCAAATAAAGAGTTTGATGAATTAAATGGAAAATTATACGAATGTAATTTAAAAAGTCAATTTTTATCAGGAATTATGCAACCAATAATGATATTTATAGGTAATTTTGGGTACGTTGCTGTTTGTATAGTAGGTGCGATACTTGTAATAAATAATATAATATCATTTGGAGTTATAGTTGCGTTTATGATATATGTAAGAATGTTTACCAATCCGCTTTCACAGATTGCCCAAGCATTTACAGCTTTGCAATCAGTAGCAGCTTCAGGAGAGCGTGTATTTGAATTTTTAGATGAAAAGGAAATGTCTGATGAAAGTAACTTTACAAAAAGTATTGACAAAGATACTGTAAAAGGACATATTGAATTTAATCATGTTAGATTTGGATATGATGAGAATAAAACTATAATTAAAGACTTTAGTGTGGATGTAAAACCTGGACAAAAGATAGCAATAGTAGGACCAACAGGTTCAGGAAAGACTACAATGGTAAATTTACTTATGAAGTTCTATGAAATAAATGATGGTGATATATTAATAGATGGTGTATCTATAAAAGAATTAACTAGAGAAAATATTCATGATTTATTTGTAATGGTTCTTCAAGATACTTGGGTATTTGGTGGAACGATAAGAGACAATTTAAAATTTAATAAAGAAAATGTTACAGATGAAGAAATCATGGAAGCATGTAGGGTAGTAGGAGTAGACCATTTTATTAAAACTCTACCAGGTGGTCTTGATTATGTATTAGAAGATAATGAGTCAATTAGTCAAGGTCAAAAGCAACTGCTTACTATAGCTCGTGGTATGATAGAAAATGCACCATTTTTAATATTAGATGAGGCAACATCAAATGTAGATACAAGAACTGAGGAATTAGTCCAAAAAGCGATGTATAAACTTACAAAAAATAAAACATCATTTATAATAGCTCATAGACTTTCTACAATAAAAAATTCTGATTTAATACTTGTAATGAAAGATGGAAATATTATAGAACAAGGTAATCATGAAGAATTGCTAAAAAAGAATGGCTTTTATGCTGAACTTTATAATTCACAATTCGATAAAATTAGTGAGTAGATGTTTACAAATGAAAAAAAATAGTGTATATTTTATATATACCTATTTTGCAGGTGTAGTACAATGGTTAGTATATGGCCTTGCCAAGGCTAGGATGCCGGTTCGATCCCGGTCACTTGCTCCAGTGACGTTTCTGTTCGAACTTTTATAGTTTGAACTTAACATATATAATCAATCCGTTCGGGTTGA
>CANRAQ010000051.1 GCA_947628725.1 uncultured Bacilli bacterium
TGTTAATATTACTGCATTTGCCCAATTATATTTTTCATAGTCATACCATTCTTCTGATATATCTGCTATAACCCATGCTTTATCTTTATATAGTACTGGTGTTAATCCTGATAGTTCTGGAGTGTTTGCTCCACTATTATCTTTATACTCTTTTTTATTTTTACAATATCCTAATCTAGAATCTACTACCATTCCTTTAGATAACTTTATATCTCCTGTACATGGTTTTTCTCCATTTACTTCTATTTTTATTTCTTTATCATCACATACTATATTTCCATCTATATTTACTTTACATGTACTTGGATTTAAACTTCCTTCTATATTTTCTTTTAATATAGTTTGTTCTACTGCAGTTAAATATAAATCTTTACTTATTTCTCTTGATTTTTCTTTAGTATCTCTTATTATATTTATTATTATTGGTACTGCTATTAAGGCTATTATGGCTAGTATTACTATTACTGCTAAAAGTTCTATTAATGTGAATGCTTTTTTATTCATATATATCTACTTCTCCTATCATCCACTACCATAATATCAAAAAAAAAAAAATGCAAGTGTTTTTTGAAAATTTTTCAAATTTTGCATTTTTATATAACTACATATTTTTAAAGTTTATCAATATATTCTCCTTGATATAAACAATAATCATTATATGTACATAGTGTATCTTTAAATGTATACTTATATATTTTCTTATCACTATTACTTAAAGATTTAAATATATCTTGTAGTTCATCAACATTATTTATAGTTCCGCTATTTATTTCTTTTGTCATTTGAGCATCACTGTATATTATATAATTTGAACCTTCAACCTTAGCAAATCCTACATAATAATAAACTATTATATCATCCTTATCATATTCAGCTTTTATAAATTGTTCTATGTTGTGATATGAAGTATTTGGTGTAACATTGTTACATAATCCTTGATATACATATCTAGAATTTGATGAATCATATGTCCAAGAGCCTTTATAATTACTTGATGAATCTATAGGCACATTAAAATTTTCTAAATTATATTTTATATTTCTACCTAATATATTTTTTACTCTAAGTTCAAGATAGTCAGTACTAAACTGTTTTGATACATTAGTACAACTACCAGTAAATCCTGATGATGTCATATTACCTTCATAAATATCCAAAAATGCCGTATATAATATATCACTATTTGACATATCGCTTACTTTAAATTTATCTTTTGAATAATATGTATCTTTATTATAAATACTATTTCTCATAACTGGATAATGTAAACTTTCAAGTAATTCATCATCTATAGTCTTATTTTCTTCTTCAGTTTTGGTTTCAGTCTTTTCTACTTTAGGAAGAGTCATTTTATTAAAAAATCCATATATTTTTGGCATAAAAAATGCAAGAACTATTACTAAACCTAGTAATACCCACATTAAAGTATTTTTATTTTTTTTGTTACTACTATTATTATTACTACTATTATTAATATTATTATTTTCCATATTATCACCCTATATTAAATTTTTTCTAACAAAAACTCTTATACCATCTTTTATATATATATTTATATTAGTTTTTGTAGTTACTTTTATGAAACCTAACCCCTGTATAACTATATCTGAATTATCACTTACATCTAGTGAATATTTTTTCAGATTTTTTAATGTATCATTATCTTTATAATATCTATTTATCTTTAAATTATTAGAAATATAAAATGTTATATTAGTATTATCACATATATCCAATCTAAATAAATCATCAACGATAAATACCTGTTTAGTCTTAACTTGATAATTTATAGGTCTTATTTCCTTATTTGGAATAATTTTTTTTATCATAGATGAATCAATATAATTAATTATATCACCATCATCTAAAAGACCAGGTGTATCTACTAATATTAAATCATCTTCTACTTTAATTTCTAATAAATCTATTGTAGTAGATGGTAAATTACTAGTAGTTAAACTCAAATTTATATCACTATAATTATATATTATTTTATTTATAAGTGTACTTTTACCTGAATTAGTAAAACCTACGATATATACCTTTTTACTTTTTTTATAATTATTAATTTTTTCATATAACTCATCTAAATTGTAATTTTTCTTACTACTTATAATTACAGTATCTATTATATTCAAATTATAATTTTTAAAATAATCTTTTAACTTCTCATCATAGCAAGATTTAGGTAATATATCTCTTTTAGTTAAAACTAATAAAATATCATTTTTTATATATTTAGAAATATCATTTAAGTTTTTACTTATATTAAATATATCAACAACAAGTAAAACTAAATCATTAGTATTACTTATATTATTTAAAATATTAATATAATCATCATTACTCTTTGTTACTAGTTTATATTCATTATAATTTCTTATTCTGAAACATCTTTCACATAAACTATTATTTATATTAGATGTATAACCTATATCTTCTATATTATTATTTTGTAAAGTTGCACCACAACCTATACATTTATTCATAATATCTTCCTTTAGTAAATAGGTCTTTATCTCTTAATTTTTTTTGTATTCTTTTTTCTTTGAATCTTCTAATTCTAGCAAGTGGAAATTCTAATTTACTTATTTGATCTACAAGTACAGTAGTTATACCTATAGTATTACCACATACTACATCATCTATCATAGAATCTCCTATGATTGCTATCTCATCTAATCCAAATTTACTTTTTTCTATAAGTTCATTTACTCTGTTTGTCTTTGGCTTTTTAGCATTAAATATATATTCGACATTTAATTCTTCGTGGAATGGTTTAACTCTTGGTTTTATACTGTTAGATGCAATATATATTTTAAATCCTTTACTTTTAAGTTCTTTAAATAACTCTTTAGTTTTATCAGTTGGTAAAGTATCTTTTATAGGAACTAAAGTATTATCAAGATCAAAAATTAAACATTTTATTCCCCTAGATGTTAAAACATCATATTTAATTTCATATATATCTTTTTGATAGATATCAGGAACATATATTTCCATCTTTACCACCCACAATCTATTATAATTTTACCATATATATTAAATCTAATCAATGAACAATTTATTCTTTGTAAAAATTTATTTAACTACATTCATAATAAGTGGCAATAATTGTTTTTTTCTAGAAAGGCACTTAGGTAAAAAATATCCTTCATATATTTCTTCTGTATCGAGTGCATCCTTAATCAAAGACTCGTTTGAACTATCATAAAATATATATGATCCATCTTTAATTAAATCTGTAACACAAAGTATAAATAAATTAAAATAACCTTTAGTTTTTAATTCATCTATTTTAGCAATATAATCATTTTTCTTTTCTAATATATCTTCTCCCGTAAGTGTTAAAACTTGTGAAATTGCAAATTTCTTATTACCAACTTCAAATACTTTCATATCCTCTTCTATTATTTGTTCCATAGTCTTACCTTGTAAATTTGTTCCGGCTTTAAACATTTTATATGAATAATCATCTATATCAATAGAAGCTATATCGGCTAGTTTCATTGCTACATACTTATCATATTCAGTAGTTGTAGGACTAGTAAATTTTAATGTATCAGAAATTATCCCACTTAACATTATTCCAGCTATATGTTTAGGTATAGCAACTTTTTTTTCATTATACATTGAGTAAAGTATAGTGTTAGTACTACCTACTGTCATATTCCTAAAATTAATTGGCATATTTGTAGTAATAGTTCCTATGTTGTGGTGGTCAATTATTTCTAATATTTCTGCCTCTTCTAATCCCTCCACACTTTGATTAGAGGAATTATGATCTACTAATATTACTTGTTTTTTATCTACTTCATTTATATCAGTAATTCTAACAAGTCCAAGACACTTTTTACCACTACCTACTACAGGGTAGTTATTATAACCTAATTTCAAACATTTATCCTTAAAGTCATCATAATAATCATTTTCATTAAAACTAATTGTTCTTTCAGTACTAACTATGTTTTTTACATAATTAGATAGTACTATATTTTTATAAATATCATATATATCGTATTTACTTTTTATTAAGTTTATTTTATTGGAATTAAATAAATCCATATAATTTTTTATATCTACATCTCTTGTTAAAATAATTAATTTTAAGTTGCTATTTAAATGTTGTTTTATTGATTCTATATCATCAGTAATAATAATTTTATTTTGAGTATCATCTAAAATATTTTTACATAAACATCCAAATATTTCATCATCAAATCTTAATACTTCTTCCCCTTTTATAACTTTTAATATATTATCATAAGATGTATAAATATTTTTACTATCATTTATAAATTCTTCACAAAGCATTTTAGAAGTCACAAGACCGATAAATTTTTGATTCTCATCTACTACAGGTACTCCTGTTATTTTTTTATTATATATGTAATCATGAGTTTCTTTAAGTGAAGTTGTTTCATGAACAAAACAATTTTTATAATATTTTAAATCTTTTATTTGAAGTTTTACATCTTCCAAATATTCTGGGACTTCTATATTAAAATAATTAAGTACGAACTGTGTTTCTTTATTTATGTGACCAAGTATCATAGGCTTTGCATTCATTCCTAAACTATTTTTTAGATTTGCAAGTGCTATTGCTGAAGTAACAGTATCAGTGTCTGGTTTCTTATGTCCAAATACATATATTTCTTTCATAGGTATACCTCTTATTCTTATAAAATTATATCATTTATAGAACAAAAAGTAAACGAATAATATTTAAAATAAAAAAAGATAGTGTTAATTATCTTTTTATTAAAAATTTGTCACCTATTTCAGGTACAGATAAAGTTTCAAGTTCTGTTAATGTAGTATAATCAGTTATTTGATTTATAAAATTTTTCCTTATCATACTATCAAACTTTCTTCTATTTTTAAGCATACTAATTATTTCACTTTTCACATTATATTTTAAAATTCCCCATACGGTTTCTTGATTACTTTCAAATATGTATTTAGCAATATTATCTACAATTTTTTCAACTATTTTTTCTTTTTCTAATCTATTTAAGTCAAATACATTAACACATGTTTTATTGTTTTCATTATATTGTTGCAATACTTGTTTTTCATAGAAGTTTATAGCATTAATTAATCTTTCACAATCTTCATTTCTAAAACTACCTATTTCAAAACGTAAACTATTCGCTAAGCGTAAACCTTCATTATTTATATCTACATGTGACAATAGTTCTTTTAACTCATATATATTGTACCTAGATAACGCATCTTTTTTTTGAGATGTAATCACAGTAGGAAGAAAATATACTAATCTAGAACCATCTACACTTCTATCTGTGATATTTGCAGTTAATTCATCTATATTTGAATTTTTATAGCTGTTAGATATAAATAAATTTTCATTTAATTCTTCCATACTTATATCTTCAAAATTTCTTAAATTTCTTTCTGCTGTGTATACCGCTGATTTTAATCTATAAAAGCAACTATTTCCATTTGCCTGTAAAAATTCTTTTAATAATTTATAATTCACTAATCTATGATTTTCAATAACCTCACGATCAATTGAGTATTCAAGTGAATTTTTTAATCTTAAAGTAGAAATGTTTTCTAATGTTATCAATTTAATCCTCCTAACTATAATAAAAAATTTTTTCCCCTTTTTCCAAATATAGTATTATACATATATTTCACTATTTGTCAAATTTTCAACAAAAAAATATTAAGAATATCTTTATTAAAGATTAAACTTAATATTTCCACTGAATATACTTTTAAGGTTCTTCAAATAAAATTCAAAAATATTACACTTATCTACATCTTCTTTTACTGTTAAATCTACTTCATTTATTACCTCATCATTATTAAGCACATATAACTTACCTACTATATCACCTTTTTTTACTGGTAATTTAATATCATTAATTTCTACATCATATGTAGGATTTATTTCTCCTTCTACTTTTTTATATAAAATATTTACATCGTTCATTGGTACTATCTTAATTTCATCTTTATTTGCTTTATTAAAATTAATTTTTTTAACTACTTTATCTTTAGAAATAAGATTTTTAAGTGAAACTTGAGCAAATGCATAATCTAGCATAGAAGAAACTTCACTATTTCTAGCAGAACTAGTTGGTTCGCCCATTACTGTAGCAATAACACGCATACTATCTTTTTTCATAGTTGCAGTTAGACAGTAACCTGCTCCTTCTGTATAACCTGTTTTAAGTCCATCTACTCCTTCCTTAAATCTAACTAATTTATTTGTGTTTACTAACCATATTTTTTTATCTGTACCTTCTCTTAAATATGTTTCATAAATGCTAGAAAATTCTAGTATTTTTTCATGTTTAACAAGTTCTTTAGCTATAAATGCCATATCATATGCACTAGAATAATGGCCTTCTTCATCTAGTCCATGACAGTTTTTAAAATTAGTATCCTTTAAACCTAATTCTTTAACTTTGTCATTCATCATTTTTACAAAATTATCTTCTGTTCCTGCTATAGCTTC
>CANRAQ010000052.1 GCA_947628725.1 uncultured Bacilli bacterium
TTATATGGGCAAACTATATATGAGGTTTGCTTTTTTGGCAATATCAATAATAAATTAAAATACTAATTAAGTTACATATTTTTTAATTTTGCCTACTTTTTTGTCTAAAAATGGAGTAAAATAAGAATAGGAAAATTAACCTCAAAATAATGTTGAAGGTTTATGGAATTGATATAGTGATTACTATAAAACTAGCAGAATTTATGGTGAAACAACAGGTAAGTAGATAATTCAATTATAGTAGATGTATGTTACTTATGCATTTTAAGAGTATTAAATTATGATGAGATAGAAAAATTTGACAAAAGGTGTCATTTTTTATATAATAAAGCGCAAATTAAATATATTTTAAATTTTTAAGGAGTATTAAAATGTTAAATTTTAAAAAAAAAGTAATAAAGGATATAAAAAATAAGCTTCAAGAAATTTATTATATAAATTATCAAAATAATTCTATTAATGGTGTTGCTAATTATTTAGGTGAAAAAATCTTTTTTAAAATATTGAATCATAATGATTTTATAAAAGAAATGAATGGCTATTTAGTAAGTTTTAAAAAAATACCAATAATGAATATTGTATTTATTAAACATTTATATCATTCAAAAAAATATATGATTGCTTATAATTATGAAAATAGCATAAACAAAAATAGTGGATTATTAAATGACTATTTTGTATTTAAAGATAATGCCCATAAACTATCAAGCAAAGATATTGATATTTTAAATAATATATTAAAAATATATGATGAATCGTTTAAACATAAAGAATTTAAAAATTATTGTCCTATTAATATTTTTTTTCATGAAAGGGTAAATTCTAGATTAATTAAATGGTATAAAAAAAATAAAGATTTTAAAAAAAGTGTAAATATAAGTGATAAATCTACTAATGAAATTATATTTGAAACAATAGATTATTTTAAAAAAAACAAAAAGACAAATTTTGAAAGTTATCTAACTCAAGGGGATCCTAATACTTTAAATATTGCATTAAAACCATGTTTTTTTGATTTGGTTACTGCTGGTTATAATCCTATTATTGCCGAATTTTCCGTAGCCTTTATATCAACATTATTATATGATAATTATTTTGCTCCTAAATATCATGCTAAATCTTATTTTAATCATGAAAAAATTTTAGATAAATATAATGCTTTTTCTCCTGATATTGCTTGGGATAATAATAAAAATATTGCAATAAAAAGTAATATAATAACTAGCCAAATTAGAAAAGAGTATATAAAATGTTATATTAATATTTTGAAAAAAAATAATATTAATATATCAAAAGATATTATTTATTATTTCGTCATGAGATTATTGTGTGTTTTTGATATTAATAAATTTGAGAATAAAGATTATTATTATTCAATTTATTTAATTCATTATTTATATAAGAATATTAAAGAAGATACATATAAAAGCATATTAAGTATATTAGATGATATGGAGGTAATATAATATGAATGATTATAGTGAAGTAATAAATGATTATATTGACAAATTAAAAAATAGTTTAAAAGAACAATTAGAAATGATTTTTATAATTGGAAGTAGTGCAAGCGATATAGTTATAAATAATTGGAGTGATATTGATTGTATTCTTGTTTTAAAGGAACTAAATAAGAAAAATCTGAAAGTAGTAACTAAATTATCAAATAGTTATAAAATTAAAATTGGGAACACATTATATTCAAAAAAGGAGTTTGAAGATGGTTTAGTTGATGGAAAAACTTATTATTATTTATTGTTAAATCAAAAAGGCATAGTTAATATACAATATGAGTCAGAAAATTTGACTCTTCCTCTTGTAAATTTAGAAACATTAAAAAATGTAACAAAAATTATTTTGCTAAATGATATACATGATTGTAAAAGACATTTAATATATAAGCAGTTAAATGATAGCCAGATAAAAAGGTTGTTTAAAAAAATATATGTTATAATGAAGTCTATTTTAATAATAAATGAAGAATTTCCCAAAAATTATTATGAAACATTTAATTTATTCTATAAAAGGTATAATTTTGAATATTTTAATTATTTGGAATTTATAAATGATTTTCAAAAAAATAATGTTAACATTTTGTATTTGAAAAATTATGCATTAAATTTAATTAAATTTATTATCGATAAGGAAATTATAAAATAGGAGTAATTATGAATAGACAATTTGAAAATAATATAACATTTTTTGATATAGGTTTTGATAATCCTGAACTTCAGTTTGCTACTTTGTATTCTGTTATGTCAGAGACATATAAAAAGCGAGGGAATATTACAAAATTGGTGTTAAGATATCTAAAAGATAAAGCTTCCCTAAGTTTAGAAGAACAAAAATTAGCATTATCAATAATTGATGATAGTTTTTATAATAAACCTAAACCTTATTCTCATTGTAAAATATGTAGTACTTCTTTTCAAAGAGATGTTCTTTATAAAATGTCTCAAAAATTAAAGTATTGGGATATTTGTATTCCTACTGTTCAATATTTTCCAGGTAATTTAATGATTTATTTAAAAGATAGAGAAATATCACATAAAGAAAATTTTCAAGATTTAAATCTTGATGAATTAAAAGAATTAGAATTTATTGTTAAACATTTAATATATAAGTTAAATGAAAAAATTTTTTATGGTAAACTTTTAGGTGTTAATGTATTGTTTAATCAAATTTCTAAATCTCAATTGTGTATTCATGGTCATATAGAACTTATGATTAAAGATATAGATAAATTGAATTTAGGTTGCAAATTGCTTTTAGATAGGTTTTATGACCCAATAACAGAATATATAAATAAAGATTTTTTCAATAATGACGGAATTATAAAAACAATTGAAGGAATTAGAATTGATGCTTCAAAACTTGATTTAAAAGATGTTTTAAATATGGTAAGACAATATGAATTTCGCCTAAATCTTTTAATTAAAAAAACTCAACAACTTAGGTTAAATAAAATTTGTCCTGAAGATTTAAATGGTATATTACTTTATAATGGCTTATCTCCTGCACCTGCTAATTCTGTTTATTATACTGATTATAGAGGTAAAATATTTGTATCATCTGTTCCAGAATTAGTACCTCCCATTATTAAATTAGATGATATAAATGATTTGGATAATGAAGAAGATATGTACTTAATAAAGTATAATGCTACAACTCCAAATAGAGATTATTCGATTATGAAAAAATATAGTCCAACAGCAAGACCTAGTAGTAAGATAAGTTCTGTTAATGAGAGTACACCTTATGTTAGAAAATTAACTAGGGAAATAAAAAAAGTATTGGAGGAATGATTGTGAACTGTGTCTTATTTGATAATTTAACTTATTCTGATTTATGTCAAATTTTAAGTACTTTGGATTTTTCAAAATCTTTAAGGGCATATCCAACTTCTAATTGTTTAATTAAAGGTGAAAAAAATGGTATATTTTGTAAGGAATTAAACTTAAATAAGATTAGTAAGCTTTATTATGGTGATTATTTGCTATTGTTTAAAAAATATTATATTATTTTAAAGCAAATTTTACCTGTTAATAATATATTGGGGTTAGCTTTTATAAATAACTCTTTATATGAATTTTCTGAAAATATAGATAAAACAAAATTTTTAGATGAAGGCAATAATTTTGAATTTTGGCAAATAAGGAAATTATTTAACAAGATATTATACTATATAAACAATGTATTAGCATTCAAAGAGAAAAGTGGTATAGATATTAGTTTTGAAACAGCTATATGGAATTTTACTATTGATGGATTATTATTTGATTTAGATCCACCAAAATTGTTATTAAAGCATGAGGATAGTACATTTACTCGTAAAGAAGATGAAAATCATAAAAAACGAACAATTTATAGAAGTTTTAACGAAATAGGGATGAAAACAAATTTGTTAGTAACTTTTATATTAGGAATGAAACATAATAGTTTTATCGTAAAAGATTTGCCATCCAATTATTTAGGGATTTTGATAGATGACATAATTATTAGTATAAATAATATAAAAGTAAAGCAAAAATTTTTAAAGGATTTAACTTTTGGAATATCTAAAGATGAAAAATTTTTAGGGCATCCAATAGAAATAATAAGAGAGGAAAAGAAAATGATGGAAAATTTTAGTAAAAAGAGAATAATCTTTGTAGCAGGTACTTCTGAGTCTGGCAAAAGTGGAGCAATTAACTATCTAAAAGATACTCATAATTGCATTCAACACATAAAAATAAGAGATGTATTTCCTAAAGTATATGCTGATACAGCTAGTGCTTTGTCATTTGAAGAATGGCAAGATTATGAAGAAAATAGAGATTTAAATAATTTTTGGCGTTTATTTGTTAATAAGCTTAGTGAAATGGTTGATCAAGATAAAGATATAATTATACTAGATACAATGTATGGAGTCGATGGTATGAAAGAACTTTATAAAATATTACAAAATAGGGTAGAACTATTATATATTGATGCTCCTATAGAAATGCGTATAATTAGAGAATATAATAGATTAAGAACCAATTCAATTAGAGGGACAAGAAAAGCTGACCTATCAATAACAATAGAAGAAGTGACTGAAAGAACATTAAAAAAGGATGAAAAGAAAAATAAAAAAGGAGCTAATTTGTTAAAAAAATTAGTATATTCGTGTAATTCAAACGAATTAATTATATCTGATAATGGAATTAAATTTCCATATATTGTAGAAAATGATGGGACGCTTGAAGAATTTTATATAAAATTAGATAATTATATAGAATATGTTTTATCTAAAGATTCACAATTAGGAAGGCAAAAAAAATGGAACTAACATTTTTAAGACATGCTCAAACTTCTTTAAATGGGAAGGGCTATATTGCAACAAAATTAGATTATAGTTTAACTTTAGAAGGAATAGAAGAATGCAAGAAAAATCAATTTTTAATGGACATATTTGAGGATGCATATTGTTCTCCTTATAAGAGAACATATGAAACTTCTAAATTAATATATCCATTTAAGGAACCAATAAAAAATAATTTAATAACACAAAGAGATTTAGGGGTTTTAAATGAAAAATTTAAAATGGAATTTTCAAAGGAATATTTATCGTTAATTACAAATTATAAAATAAATCCAACTGGTGCAGAAAGTTTAGAAGATATAATAAAAAGGGTTACAATGTTCTTTGAACTATTATTGAATAATTATGATGAAAAATCAAAAATTTTAATAGTAACACATAACGGAATTATGAGAGTTATAAAAAAATATTTTTTAGATTATGAATATGACTATGAAACAAATAATTTAGGTAAATTTGTAATGAAATTAGAAAGGAAAAAATAAGTGTATAAGATGAATTATGAGAGAAAGTATTAAAATAAAGACAGATAATTATAATTTTAAGTTTAGAGTGTCAGGAATTGTTATAAATGATAATAAAATATTGTTAGTCGATATGGATAATAGCGGTTTTTTATGTTTACCAGGAGGGTATGTTGAACTTGGAGAAACAACCGAACAAGCCGTATGCCGAGAAATGGAAGAAGAATTAGGATATAAATTAGAAATTGTAAAATATCTAGGAGTAGTGGAAAATTTTTTTATTAATAAATATAATAAGAAAATGCACGAAATATGTTTTTATTATTTGCTAAAACCACTTAAAGGAGAAAATGCAAGATATAATGATTATAGTTTAATTGAAAATGATAAAGGGCATAATATTAAATTAGATTTCAAATGGATTAATATTAATAAATTAGGTGAGTATGATGTTCGCCCAATATTTTTGAAAAAAATTGTAAAAAATAACTCAATTATTATGGAACATATTATTTTTAATGAATTAGATAAATCTAGTTAAAAAAATTATTTTATTTTGTATAATATAATTATGGAGTAATAATTAGTCCAATATTATTGTACATTAAGGAAAAAAATTATAAAAATGGTAATGTCAATATTTTGAGAATCCTATTACTTTAAAAAAATTAATTTAGAATCATTTGATCAAGAAAATTTTGTTTATCCATATTGCAGTAGAAATACCTAGTGAAGAAACTGAAAATGTTTGGCTAGAACCTGTAACTGATGAAGTATAGATTTATATTTTAGTGATAAATTTATTAATATTAAAAAATGATTTAATATAACAAAAAAGGTTGTAACTAACGCTTACAACCTTTTACTTTTTAATAATTTATCTAATAAATTTACAATATAATACATTACTGTAGCAACAATGCAAAGTATAAATATACCACTTATTACTAAACTTAAATTAAATACTTGAGAAACATATATCCAAAAACAAGATACAGAAAACCTAGACCTTGATTTTCAATCGCTTGAAAAGATACCCAAATAAATACTAATATACAAAGTATTAAAGAACAAAAAGATAAAGTAGATAAAACCAATCATCATT
>CANRAQ010000053.1 GCA_947628725.1 uncultured Bacilli bacterium
TTTGTTGGGCCACTTCGTTCGACTTGCATGTCTTAGGCATGCCGCCAGCGTTCATCCTGAGCCAGGATCAAACTCTCAAAAAAATGTTTTTTTGAATAAATAAAAAATGTTTTCTCCTAGCTAATAGTGAATTGACATTTTGCTCAGTTTTCAAAGATCATTCCTTGCTTTTTTGGAAAGCAAATCAAGTATATCAAATTCAAAAAATATTGTCAATACTTTTTTTGCAATTTTTTAAATTTGACATTTTTTTCATCGCTATGCCTTGTTTTTTATACCATTTTTCGCACAACGTGATACTAATATAGCAAAAAAAAATTTGTATGTCAATACTTTTTTTATTAAATTTTTAAATATTGTACTGACATTTACAATATATGTAGTTTTTTAACAAAAATTACTATTTTCAGATTCTTTTTTCAAACTTAGATATAATTTTAGATATTCTTCATTTTTCTCTTTATCGAACATTATTGCATTATTTTTATATTCATTTATTAATTCACTTAATGCATTATTTATAACAATATCTAATTCATCTGAATAATTCATCTTATTTTTATGATATTCATATTCTAACTTATCTAATATCTTATATTCCCCTTGAGGAAATATTCTTAAATCTAAATCATAATCTATATACTTTATTGTATTTTCTTCTATTATAAATGGTGTAGCAATATTACAATAATAATATATTCCATCCCTTTTCATTTGAGAAATGACATTGTACCATTTATTTTTAAAAAAATACATTATGGCTGGTTCTTTAGTCCTCCATGTTGTCCCCTCTGATTCAATAACTAATGTTTTATTATTTCCAAATACAATATAATCTTTCTTTATATCTAGTACTACTGCTTCAGACCATGCTCTATGTACTTTTTTATTATGTTTATAACATTGTATTTGCAATTTATCTCCTATACATAAATTTTTCAAATTAATCACCTGTTTGAATTATATCATATTTTTTGAAAATAAAAAATAGGTTTAATGCCTAAATTGGTTTAATACCTATTTTGTTAACATTTATTTAGAAATATAATCTAGTGCTTCTTGCAACTGACTATCATCCTCATCTAATCCTGTAGTCATATATTTTTCAGATAATTCAACTTCAATATCAGGTTCTATTCCCTTTGTATCATTTATCCAGTTACCCTTTGGTGTCAACCATTTTTTTATAGTAATCTTATATTTAGTTCCATCAGATAAATCAACTAACTTTTGAACAGTACCTTTTCCATATGTCTTTTTACCAATTAACTTACAATCTAAATTTTCTTTTAGCCCTGCTATTAAAACTTCAGATGCAGACGCACTGTTTTCATTTCCTAATAATACTATAGGATAAGTCTTATTATCATTTCCTGTCCCTTTTGTTTCAGTTATAACATTGTTCTGTGAGAATTTGTACATTACTTGATTAGAATTTAAAAATAAATCTAAAATCCCATCTACAGAAGTTAAATGACCACCTGTATTATCTCTTACATCTATTATAAGTGCATCTATTTTTTCTTTTTCCAACTTATTAAGTTCATCTTTAAATTGTTCATATGTGTTACTAGCAAATATACCTATATATATATAACCTATTTTTTTAGAGTTTTTTTCATATGTTTTAGAAAGTACAGAATTTAATACGACTGTATCACTATCTAGTACTACATCGATATATTCATCCCCTCTAAGCAATTTCATCTTCAAATTTTTTATATTACTATTTCTTATCATATCACTAACTTCATTAGCTTGCATATCTTTAGTATCTTTTCCATCTATTTCTACTATATAGTCCCCAGCCTTAAGTCCTGAAATAGATGCAGGTGAATTTTTAAATACAGAAGTTATCAACATATATTTAGTTTTCTCATCTTTTATTATTTGAACTCCTATACCCTTGTAACTTCCATCTAATGTTATAGAAAAATTATCAGATTCATTTTCATCAAAATATACTGAATATGGATCACCTAATGATTCCATCATTCCTGAAATTGCACCATCTATAAGTTCTTGCTTATCAATAGTATCATAATAGTTATCTAATACATAATTATAATTCTTAATAAATTCTTTTAAATAATTATCTTTTAATATAGATAATTCTTGAGAATTACTTCTAGTTAATACTATTCCACCAAAACTAAAACCTATAATAAGCGCTATTATAACTAATAATATAGTTTCAGTAATAGAAAATTTTTTGTTATGAAATCCATTGTCATCCTGCTTTTCAATATTAGTAGAAGGACTGGTTGACTTTTCAAACTCATCGTATTTTTCATTGTCTAATTTTTGCATATCACCATCTACCATTCTTTATAAACTATATCACAGTTAAGAACAAAAGTCCATATTTTTATTTACAACCCTATATTAATATAATATAATAAAATTGGTGATTTGATGAAAAGATTTAATATGATAGATGAAGAATTTATTTGTGAAAATTGTGGAAAAAAAGTAGAAAAATTAAACTACACCGCAAGAGATCATTGTCCATTTTGCCTATATTCTAAACATGTTGATATTAATCCAGGAGATAGACAAAATAATTGTAAAGGTCTTCTAGAACCAATAGATATAGAAAAATATAATAGTACATATAAAATAGTATATAAATGTGAAAAATGTGGTAAATTGCACAAAAATATAATGGCCAAAGACGACGATATGAATGTAATTATTAATTTATCAACAAAAAAAATGAGGTAACCCCTCATTTTAAAATTTCCATATATCTTCTGTATCGTCTTTCAAATCTTTTATTTTTGGTAAATCAACATCGTCCAAATCAGGTATATCAGAAATATCAATTTTTTGTGTCTTATCTAAAGATAAATCATCTATATCCTCTAATAATTCACCATCAAGAAAATCTTTTTTAGGTAACAAAGAATTTATTTCATTATCAAGTTTCTGATAAGTTTCTTCAAAATCTTTTTTCTTTGGTTGTTCCTTAACCTCTAAAATTGGCTCTTCTGCCTTTTTTATCTCAACATTATTTGTATTGTTATTTGGTACTTCAACCTTTTCTATCTCACCATTATCATTTGGTGTTTCAATTTCTTTATTGTTATTTGAATTTATACTATAAATTGTTTCGGGTTTGCTAACTTGATTTGAATCATAATAAACATACTCGGAATTATTTTTACTACTTTTATTTATATCATCCATATTATATACGGTAGATTCTTCTTCTAGTTTTCTATTTTCTATAATATCAAAACTATTTTCCTTAGCTACTTCATCATCGGTATTTTCTTGTATTGTCTCAGTTGGAGTAGTTTCTGTTTTATTATCTTCAATAAGATTATCATCTTTATTTTGACCAAAATTTGTCTTGTCAGCATATCTTCCAATAAGAGCTAATATGATTACAACAATGCCAACAATAAACCATATGTAGTTATTCGCAAAAAAATCTAATAACCCATTCATTGTACTCCTCCTTATTCTTCATATATAATAATACCATTTTTATAAAATAATTACAACTTATTTTTCTAAAAAATCTTCACCTTTTATAATTTCTACTTTAGAAAGATTAGGATAATCCTGTTGTCTTAATACTTCATATAGTACTAATGCAACACAATTAGATAAATTTAGTGCTCTTATATTAGCATTAGTAGGTATCCTTAAACATCTATCTAAATGTTTAGATAATATTTCTTTTGGTATTCCTGTACTTTCCTTGCCAAACATCAAATATATATTTTTATCCTTATCAGAAAAGTCAAAAGAACTATGTGGTCTTTTTCCATATCTAGTTAGGTAATAAAAATCTCCATTAGGATTTTTATCCAAAAAATCTTGATAGTCCTCATATACCTCATAATCACAATGTTCTATATAATTAACACCACTTCTTTTTAAATACTTATCATCAAGAGAAAACCCTAGTGGCTTTATTAGATGTAGTTTAGTGTATGTTCCTGCGCATGTACGCATTATATTTCCAGTATTTTGAGGTATTTCAGGTTCATAAAGAACTATATTTATCATTCAAACACCCCAAAATCAACAACATTATTTATATCAGTATCTTCTTCTAGAGAAATAACATTTAATACATTATTTTCTAATATAACCAAAATAATAGGTTTATCATCATACACTAAATCTATAGAATAGTTTTTATTTAAATAATCTATAAAATCATCTGTCAAATAACTTTTATCTAAATATGCAAATCTATCATTTAAATTCTTTTCTGATAATAGATTTAATAGTCTTTTTTCAACAAGTTCATATTTATCACTATTTTTATCATATATGTATATTATTAAATCTGATTTTTCAGTAACAAAATCTTTAAATTCATCTGATGTAATTGAGTTAACACCCTTATAAAATTCAGATTCATCTTTTTTCTTATTTGTATATATATTACATATAATTAAAGTTAAAATTACTGTACATATAACTAATACTAAAACATATATATAATTTTTTCTTGGTATATCTTTCATAAGGCCTCCTATATATCTTCTTCATTACTTATTTCAGAAATATCAACATCAGGTAATATTATACCTTCTTGATCTACTAAATTTTTAAATTTTTCTTTAAATGCAGCAAGTTCTCTAATAATAGAATCTGGATAAATTCTTTTACTACTTTTAATTGCATTATAAACATCTAACGTAGTTACAAATTGTCTATTTTGGTATAATGCCTGTGAAAATGCTGCGGTTAAAACTGAAAACGCAATATCTGGATACATCGCACCTAGGCCATAAACTCTTTTATATTCACTTGTTGCGCTAACAATAGATTCCAAAAGCATTTTTGTAGTATATTCATTATATCTAAACTTTATTCCTGTAGAAGCCTCTATTTTAGGCAAACTTTTAAATAATATTTCAACTACAGTTTCCTGACTAGGTTCTAATACATCTATTCTTTCAAATCTTCTTAAAAACGCTCTATCCTTTATTAAATATGTATTATATTCTATGTCAGTAGTAGCGCCTATTAATTTTACTGCTCCTCTATCTATTGCAGGCTTTAATATGTTTGCTAAATCCATTGATACCGTTGCATTACTACCTATTAAAGTATGTATTTCATCTATAAACAAAATAGTTTTTGTCATATGAAGAAGTTCTTCAACTAATAATGTTATTATCAACTCTTCTTTTCCATTATAATTAATCTTTCCTATTAAAGATGAAGAATTAATTTTATAAACTTTATATCCCTGTAGAGCAGTTGGAATCATATTATTTAATATTCTATATGATAATCCCTCTACTATTGAAGTTTTACCAACGCCGGCTTTACCAACCAAAAGAGCAGATTTTTCTGGAGTCAATAATATCATCATTAATTTTTTTAACTCCTCATCCCTTGCTATAGCAGGATCTGTTAAATATGTTTTATTACTTAATTCTTCTGCATAATTTTTTAATACACTAAATCCATTATAAATATTTTCTTGCATATCTTTCTCCTTACAGAACTTATCATAAATTAATTATAACTTATTTTACCCGAAAAAAAAAGAGTATTTTAATTATTTGCCTCTTTTTTATGCACTACTAATTGTTCCTCAACTAAATATAATCTACTATTTTCATTATTTAATGTATTAGCGTCTATACCAAGATTATTTATAACTGAATCTATTGTATCCCCTGGTTTAGTTATATACATTATTACATCTCTATTTGGAACTATTAGTTCTTGATTTGGATATATATAATCATCTTTATCTAACCCATTTAAAGCATATAACACAAATGGTTCTACATTAAACATTCTTGCTATAGAGTAAATAGAATCCCCTTTTTTTACTATATATTTTTCAAATATTCTATCTTCCATCTTTGGAACTATTATTAAATTACCAACTATTAAATCAGAATCTGATCTTAAACCATTTATCTGCTTTATATTATCAACAGTAGTACCTGATTTATCCGCAATTTTATCTAAAGTATCACCATATTCAATTTGATATATCTTATACATAATTCACCTCACTATAATATATGATATTTAAACTATTAAGTTCTATTTTAATTATTTGTTAATATAATATTTTAGAGGTGATTGAAATGAAAGAATTACCAAAGGTATTTCGTAACGAAATAAATAAAAATATAGATAATAATAAAAAAGTTTATTATAGTCAAAATGAAAGTAGTAGAGAATTACCAAAAGAACAAAGTGGTAAAAATGTACAACAAAAAATAAATGAAATCTTTTCTTCCCCAAATTATGTATATAAAGCAAATGTAGAAATAGTATTAAAAGATAAAACAGTATCAAAAAGAATTATAGGAAGAAATAAAAACTACATAATAACAATGGATAATGAGTTAATACCAATAAC
>CANRAQ010000054.1 GCA_947628725.1 uncultured Bacilli bacterium
ACTTGGTTGTCTCACAAACCCTTATAAATAAAGGGTTTCAACAAAAATGGAGCGCTATTGCGCTCCTTCAGGGGGTTGCTATATTGAACTCAATTAAAATCTATATCCATTGTATTTAAAGGTTATGTAAGCAATACACTGCCACATAAATTCATAAGATTTTATAATTTTTTAGTTTTATTGCCACATAAACTGCCACATAAGTTGCCACATAAAAAATAGGTATTATTTTTACCTATTTAACTTATTAATTGTTTCAACTATATTATCTAATTTTCCCTTAAACATATGAGAGTATGTATTTAAAGTTTCATCTATTTTTGTATGACCTAAATACTTAGCGACCATCGTTATATTTGCTCCATTATTAATAAGTAATGACGCACAACTATGTCTAAAATCATGGATTCTAATTTGCTTAACATTTGCTAATTTACAATTTTTATTTTTTCTATCTCTCATCTTACTTTTTGTTATAGGTTCATAATTTCCAAATACAAACCAATCTTCATTAAAACCATAATAGTTAGTTTGATATTTTCTTAGTGTATTTAAATCTTCTACTAATATATCAGGCATTGGAATAGTGCGACAACTACTTTTTGTTTTTGGTGTAGTTATAAAATATTTATCCCCCTCAAAGTTTACTACAATATTTCTTCTTACAGTTAATTCTTTATTCTTAAAATCTATATCTTTCCAATTTAACCCTCTAACTTCACCGGAACGTAAACCACAATAATATAAAGTTTCAAATAATGCTTTAAACAATATATCTGTTTCAACACCTATAAATTTTTTAAATTCCTCATAGGTCCAAAACTCCATTTCTTTTGGTAGTTCATTTGGGTTATCAAATTTAGTCATTTTCTTATACATATCATTAAAAGTTAAATCGTGCCATTTAATACCATAATTTAATACGCTCTTTAAATATTTATATAAATCATTTTTTGTTCTGGTTGCTAAGTCTGTATTATTCATATCTCTTTTCCACTTTTCAAAATGGTTTATATTTAACTCTTTAACTTTAATATCATCAAACATTTTTAAATGATCTCTTCTTTTTTTATAATTTCTTAATGTAGTAACTTTAACTTTATCTTTTTGATAATCAAAATGTAAATCACATAACTCTTTAAAAGTCATATCACTTTGAATACCTTTATCTTCTATACCAAGTAAATAATCTTTTTCAGCCTGTATTGCCTCTTTTCTAGTAAAATAATTTTTAGAACGGTAATGATGTTGTTTACCGTTCATATCTTTTACTCTAACCTCAAACATCCATTTGCGGCCATCTTTAGTCCAATTTTTTTCAGGAACTTGTCTAACTGCCATAATATCACACTCTTTTTTCTTTATTTGCCATATTATAAATATAGTCTTCATCAAAACCTAGATAATCTAAAACCATTTTTGTAGGTACATTTTTTCTACTAGATAATGGTAATTTTTTACCACTATCTAGTATTTTATTTTCAATATCTACTCGTATCTTAGTTGCACTATATTTACCACATTGTGCCAGTAACATTATTCCATTTGTATCAATCCAAGGTTTTTGAATTAATTTATATAGATTTAAATAATCCATTTTAATACCTCCAATCCTACATAAACCTATTTTTTATTACATCACCATAATCTCTTTTAACTTCATCGGTTAAATCAATATGTCTGTAATAAAAATTACCACCATGTGTTTTTTTAAGTGTCGTTTCATTTGTTGCATTAAGCATAGCTTTTTTAAACTCTCTTGGACTTTCATAATAATTGTTGTTATTATCTTTTGCCCATGCTTTGTAGATTTTATATATTTCACCTGATGTATAATCGGTACTTTCTGGTTCACGAATTACAGTGTCTATACACTCTTTTATAAACCTTAAAGCACTATTATGGTCTGTCCTATATCTATCTCTTAATTCAATCGATTTTTTTGGGAGAATGAAATTATATCCGTTGTTTATCACATTTTTAAGAGCATTTAATGACTTGTAAATTATATAATCTGTTTCTTCTAACATGTGTTCTACAAGTAATTTATCTCGTTTTTCTTCTGGTATAACATTAACAGTTTCTATTGGTATAAATCTTTCCCATACATGTGTACCATCATCGCCTCCAAATTTAATAAATTCATTCATTGTCATAATTACTACACCTTTATACCTAAAATCTATACTGTCTTTGTTTTTATAAGAATCATTTAATGAATCACCACCTGTTATTTTTTTAAAAGAATCCAAACTAGGTAATCTAACTGTAGTTACATCACTAAACGATGCTAATCTTTTTCCAAGTAGATTAATTCTCGAAAAATTTTTCTCCATACTTCTCAAATCAGTACTACTATAATTTTTTTCACCTATTATTCTTTCTACCAACTCTAATGCTTTACTCTTTCCAGTATTACCTTTACCGCAGAGAACTAATGACTGTTTCATTTTTGAACCATCTATATTAGAAAATACTGTTCCGTAAAACTCTAATATTAATTCTTGTTGCTCTTTATCACCATTAGTTAAAACCTCTAGGAAATTATCGAAATAACTATTCTTAGGTTTTTCTACATACTCTTTATAATCAATTGGAAGTTGTATAGTAATTAAATACTTTGGTGAATGAGGTATTAATATATTTTCTTTTAAATCTAGTATTCCATTTTTAAAATTAATTAGATTTTCATAAGTATTCAATTCGTTGATACTTACATATTTTGCTTCTGTACCCATTAAATTGAATACTTCCATAATATCTCTATACTTACATATTTCCGTTGGTATATAATACTTGATGATTTTCTTTATTTTATTATCTGTATAATTTTTATACACTCCACTTTCATAGAAATATTTTGGTACTTTATCCTCAGTTGTAGTACTTATATAAAAGTATTTCAAATTGGCTAAAATAAATTTTGCTAATTTCGCACCATTAATTTTAGTTTTAATATATCCAGTACTCAAATAACAAAATACCCAATCTATATCTATTGGTATAGGTAAATCTTCTTTAGCGTTCTTTACTTGTTCCCTAATTTTATCTTCATAATATAGTCTTTTTTTATCTGGATCCAAATCATCATCTTTTATTTCTTCTGACATATTTAAAATGCTTTCTTTAAAATACTTTATACTTTCTTTCTTAGTTAAATTTTTAGTAGCCATTAAATATTCAATTATTGAGCCGCCTAATTGACCATTAGACCCAAAACAGTAAAAACTGTTGGTATCTTTATAATACCTTAAGCAGTCATTATGGCCACAAATAGGACATACATTGAATGCTATATATTTACTAGTTTCTCTTATCTTACTAGTATCTTGCATTATATAGTTTAATAAATCAAAATTCTTTATCAATTGATTTATTTTTTCTTCTGATGTATAATCTTCTACAGATGAGTAATTTTTTGCTATATCTATAATCTCATCTTCTTTAACTGTGGCTGCTAAATCAACTACAGTTATTTTTTCTTTCCCAGTAGTTCCATAAAACAATTTAGAAACAGTAGCACATGATGTGTCTGTATTAGGAACTAAATTATTAATTATATCTAATAGTTTATTCATCTTATCTTTATAAACTATAGGTTTATCTAAAATAAATATTACCCTATATCTTGGTACATCTTTGGTGCTACTAAATGTTTCATAATAGAAACATGGTTTTAAATTATAACTTTTAAATATATCTAATATTTCTTCGATACTTATAATTTTTTCACTATCTTTCTTATTATCTACATCTATAAAGATTATTTCTTGTTGCACAAAATCATTTTCTGTAGCACCTGATTTTAAGACAGCAGGTCTTATCGTATATCCCAATGAGATATAATTTATCAAGTCATTTAAAGTAATATCATTTATTGTTGATATATTCTTTAACCTATTTTGTATTAAACTGACATCTTTAGATGTTGGTTTTTCTTTAAATGGTGTTTTATCCACCATAATTTTTACTTTTTTATTTTCCATATTATTTCTTCCTCTCATATTTACTTTGTTCTAATTATATATAATACTTGAAACACTTTCACTATTGTTATATAATCTACCCGAGGAAATACCTAAAAAGGTAAATCCTCAGATAAATCAATATCTATTGTTGGTGAGTTTTCAGGCTCCAAACGAAGTTCCTCTTGCTGACTATTATCTTGAATACCACGTTGTTTTAGGTATTCAGAGTAACTCATCTCTGAGCCATCAACCAACCTTACATTAGGGATTTGTATATCCTTAATGTTTTTATTTGCGGAGTAACTAAATAGTGTCACTCCTGATTTTAAGTCTCCGTCGATATTTTTATACTCCTGGAGACCAAACTGCCCCATAAACTCAAGTCCTCTTAATTGAGTAAAATCCATAATACTATGGGATTCTATCTCAACCTTTTTATCATTATATTTTTCCAAAACACCAATAAAGTGTTTTAAATATCCTAATTTATTAGGATCCAATGGGAAATATTTAGTACCCTCATTGGGCCACTTTTTTTCATTAGTGGTATTATTATCAAATAGTTTTTGACAATAATCACTAAATTCCCCATCTTCTTTTATATCAAACATTACCTTTAATGTTTGATTTCCTGTCCTATTATTTTGGTATTCTTTTACCTCTATAATAGTACAGATATGACCTCCTAAACTTAGAGGTTTGAAGTTATTGAACTCTTTAGGTTCAATATCTTTCCAATTATCTGGAACTATCATTCTTATCACTCTCCTTCTAAACTTATATTAGTTTCATTTTTTGATTTCTAAGAACTCCTTTTGTAAGTCAAATATGATAAAAGGAGAAATTACATTTGCTTACTTCTTAAAAACCTAAATTGTCTTTGAGTGAATTACCTTATATATAAAGAAGTGATTTCACTCTATCAAAGCGTAGTTTTTCGCTTTGACACGATTAATTTACCACACAAAAAAACTAAAAAAAATAGTGGTGAAAAAGAAAAAAGTATTTATGAAAATTTCACTACTTTTTTTAAAAAAAATTATAATATAACTATTAAAATTGACAAAACTATAAATTACTGATACTCTTTTTTAAGAGGTGTTGGTAATATTATGCATTTAACAATTTATTTTATTGGTATAAATTTAGATAAACTTTCTAAGGAATTAAATGATAAATTCGATGTAAATAGTTGTGAAAACAATATAAAAATTTTTAAAGATAAATATATTGAAAATAAATGGATAAAAAATGTCTATTCAATAATTTTTACTTTGAAACCAATTAAAAGGTACAACGCAAGAAAGATAGATTATTTTTTTAAAAATCTTAAAAATGTAGAAGAAAAAAACGGAATTTATTTCTTTAATATAAACAATGATTTATTTACTAATTTAGATGAGTACGCTAATTTTTTTATTGATGATATATTAAAAAATTATTCTAATAAACAATTGAATAAAAAAATGTGGTGGGATGATTGTAGATATAAGGATGTTTATGATTATTGCAAAAAAAAAGATATAAAAACTACTTTTCCTAGGATGAAAATAACAAATATAGTTAATTTTAATTTTAAGCCAGAAAATTGCTATTTAGAACTAGAAAATTCAACTGATAATGATTGTTATTTTCTTAAAATATTAGACCATAAACGTGAAAATAAAACACCTAAATATATCGTTGGTTTTGATAAATCTGAAGTAGATGTGTTTAGAATTGAGGATTTAATAATTTCACTATTTGATACACTTTTTAGTCATAAAGAATTTAATATACATATTAAGAAATGTAGAAAATGCAAAAAATACTTTTTATTTAAAAATGGTAATAATAAATATTGTAGTAGATTATACAAAGATGGTTTAACTTGTACTGAATATTCAAAAAAATATGGTGATTCAGAAGATGATACCAATTTTGATATAGTATGTAGCAAATTATATTCGAATAAGCGAAATAGAATTCTTAATAGAAAAAATAAAAAAAATAATGAAATAGAGCAACTTATTTCGGAGTATGAATATCAACAATTTAAAAAAATTATAATTAGTAAAAGTGAAAAAGAAAATTGTAATCCATATGAAAAGTTATTCGATATAATTATTACAAACAATGAAACTAAAATAAATAAAATTAAAGAATTTAACTTAAAAGAATTTTTTTCAACTACATATATTAATAATCTTAAATAAAATAATAGTATTTATATTTGAAAAAGTACACATTTTCAAACACCTAGATTTATGGATAATCTAGGTGTTTTTTGTGTTTGAAAAAGTCAAGTTATTAATTTTTAAATATTTGAAAACCTTT
>CANRAQ010000055.1 GCA_947628725.1 uncultured Bacilli bacterium
ATTAGATTAAACCAGCATTTTTTAAAGTATTCCAAATACATGAATAACTTCTCTTACCATAAAAATTACAGAATTTTCTAATGGATACATTACTTCTCTTATATAAGTCAATTATATATTGTCTTTCTTCTTCACTTATAGTGTTTTTAGGTTGTCTATTCTTATTACCATGAACCATTCTAATAGTACCATTTAATATTTCCTTTTTTAATTTTAAAAGATATTTTTCATGGTAACCTGTTATTCGTGCTATTTCTTTATAATTTAAGTAAGTTTCTCCATTAAGTGAAGCCTTAATTAATGCTACGGCATCCTCTTTTCTACTCATAACAATCACCATACTAAATATATCACACAAGTAATTATTTTACAAGATTAATCCAAAAATTTAAACAAACTTTTTAATGACATCTACTTTGTCTAACTTTTCCCAAGGTAAGTTATCCTTACCAAAATGTCCAAAGCATGTAGTTAAATGATATATAGGTTGTCTTAAATCTAATTCATCAATTATATTTTTTGGTTCAAAATTAAATACTTTATTAATTATATCTAATATCTTTTCTTCATCTATTTTATTTGTATTATATGTATTTATATATAGTGAAATTGGTTTAGAAACACCTATTGCATATGATACTTGAATCTCAATCTTATCACATAATCCAGCAGCAACTATGTTTTTTGCTACATATCTTGCATAATATGAAGCACTTCTATCAACTTTAGTATAATCTTTACCAGAATATGCTCCTCCACCATGAGGACAAGATCCACCATATGTATCAACAATTATTTTTCTTCCAGTTAGACCACTATCTGCAATTGGTCCACCTAAAACAAATCTTCCTGTAGGATTTATATAATATTTTGTATCCTCATTAACTAAATCTTTAGGAATTGTTGAGTCTATTACATATTTTTTTACGTCTTCTCTAACCTTTTCTATACTTACAGTATCATCATGTTGAGTTGAAACAACTACTGCATCAATATATTTTGGTTTATCATCTTCATATGCAACTGTTACTTGAGTTTTTCCATCTGGTCTCAAATATGGTATCTCTTTATTTTTATAAACTTCTGTTAATTTTTTAGATAGTTTACTAGCATACATTATAGGCATTGGCATATATTCCTTTGTTTCATTGCATGCATAACCAAACATTATTCCTTGATCTCCAGCACCCAATTCATTACTATCATATGAATTGTCAACACCCATTGATATATCAGGTGATTGACTACTTATATTTAGTGAAATATTTATATTATCACCATTAAAACCTAGTTCATCACTGTCGTATCCAATATTTTTTACAGTATCACGAACTATCTTTTCTAAATCAACTGTTTTACTACTTGTAATTTCTCCCATTACAACAATTCCGTTTTTATTTGCGCATGTCTCACACGCAACTCTAGCATATTTATCTTCCTTTAAATATGCGTCTAATATATTATCAGATACTTGATCACATAATTTATCTGGATGACCAGGAGTAACTGATTCAGATGTAAATAATTTTAACATAATATAACCTCCCTACTAAAATTAAATACTACAATATTATCTTTTTCTTATAAATGTTCTTGTAACATAGAATAAGAATATTACCATTAAACCAACATATATCCATATAAATATAGTTAATAATAGTCCATTCATATATCTATCTAGTAAATCTGGTATTGAGCCAGGGAATATATTTACTACCCATGTGTGAAACCCTTTTATACCTATATTAGCTGATATATAATTCAACAATCTTAAAAATATATCTATGATTGCTACTGCATAAACTGTCTTAGAAAAAGTTCTAAACCAACAAAATGCAAATATTATTAAAGCTAAAATAATTACCGCATCTAAATACATATAACCACCTCTATACTACATTAAAATTATAACACATATAATATCCAATCTCAATATATTATTTTAATTTGGCAACAAAAAAACTATCAACTTTCGTTAATAGTCATTTATTATTTTAAAGCATCTAATAATTCTGCTTTTTTCATTGTTGTATATCCCTCGATGTTCTTTTCTTTAGCTAACTTTTTAAGTTCAGCAACAGTTAATTTAGATAAATCTTCTTTATTAGTCTTTGTTGCTGTTTTCTTTGTTTCTTCTTTTTCAACTTTTTCTACTTTAACTTCTTGTTTAACTACTTTTCCTTCAAGTCCAGATTTAGCAACTTTAACTAAATTAGTAAATGCTTTTGGGTTATCTATAGCGATTTCACTTAACATCTTTCTATTTATAGTAACTCCTGCTTTATTTAAACCTGAAATGAATTTTGAATAACTTATATCATTCATGCGACATGCAGCATTAATTCTTGTAATCCATAATTTACGCATTTCTCTTTTATTTTGTTTTCTATCTCTGTAAGCATATTTTAATGAATGCATAACTTGTTCTTTAGCAGTTTTATAAAGTTTATGTTTACTTCCAAAGTAGCCTCTAGATAATTTTAATACTTTTTTTCTTCTATTTTTGTGGATATTTCCACCCTTTACTCTTGCCATATTATGTCCTCCTTATTAATTAAAATTGTACTTTTTTTAATCTGTTTGCATCTGCTTTATTTAATTGTGATGCTTTTCTTCCACATCTATTTGATGCAGCATTCTTCTTTCCAGTATTGTGTCTTGTTCCTGGATGACCTATTTTAATAGATCCACCATCTCTTACATTTAAAACTTTTTGAGTTCCTTTGTGTGATTTAATTTTTGGCATATTATTCCTCCTATTTCTCTTTTTTTGGCATAAGAATCATCGTCATGTTTCTACCTTCCAAAACAGGTTTTTGCTCAATATCAGCAACATTAGATAATGCTTCTGCAAATTTTAGTAGTACATCTCTACCAATTTCTGTATGAGCCATCTCTCTACCTTTAAATCTTATTGAAGCTTTTACCTTATGTCCTTTTTCTAAATATTTACTAGAATTTTTTACCCTAGTATTAAAGTCATGAATATCTATTGTAACAGAAAGACGATATTCTTTCATTTCTAGATTTGCTTCTCTTTGCTTTTTTATATTTTCTTTTTGTTTTTTCTTATTTTCATATTTAAACTTATTGTAATCCATTACCTTACAAACTGGTGGATTACCATTTGGATTAATCATAACAAGATCAAATCCTGCATAGGTAGACAAAGTGATAGCATCTTTAATAGATTTAATTCCTAATTGTTCACCGTTTGGACCAATAACCATAACTTCTTTGGCATGAATTTGTTCATTAATAAACAAATCTCTTTCTCTGTTTGCGATAACAAACACCTCCTAATATCTTATACCATGAAAAAAGTGCATACAAGAGTATCCACTTAAACCTCAAAATTCAAAAATTTATTGGCATTTTACCCATCACTTAAGCAATCGGGTGGATGTGGATACATCGCTTTCCTTTTTCATATGTATTGATTATACATTTAAATTATTAATTTGTCAATAGTTTGAACTTAAATAATCTAAAATAAACTGGTATTTGCAGTTGCTTTTAAATCTATATTGGCTTTAATATTATTTATATATGCATAATAACCAGCTGTTGCTATCATAGCAGCATTATCTGTACAATATTTTATATGTGGTATAGTTAAATTTATTCCATTTTCTTTACAAAGTTCAGTAAAAGTATCTCTTATACCTTTATTTGCTGATACACCTCCAGCAATTATAAGATTTTTTACATTATATTCTTCTAATGCCCTCATAGTTTTCTTTGACAATATCTTTACTACTCTATTTTGAAATGAGCACGCTAAATCTTGTTTTGCTATTTTATTACCTCTTTGCTCTTCATTATGTACTAAATTTATAACCGCACTCTTTAATCCACTAAAACTAAAATTATATGTTTCATCATCAAGTGGTAAAGGAAGTGTATAGGTATCATTACCCTCATTTGCTAATTTATCAACTAAAGGGCCACCTGGATATGGTACCCCAAGAACTCGCGCAACTTTATCGTAACATTCACCTACCGCATCATCTAAAGTACCACCTATTTTTTTAAATGAGTAATCTTTATCCATATATATCAAATCTGTATGTCCACCTGATATTACAAGCGCTATTAATGGGAATTCCATTTTAGAAACTAAATTGTTGGCATATATATGTCCTGCAATATGATGAACAGGAATCAATGGTTTATTATATATATAAGATAATGTTGTTGCCGCACCAACTCCAACTAAAAGGCATCCTATAAGTCCTGGTCCATATGTTACCGCTATAGCATCTATCTGTTCCATAGTCATATTTGCTTTTTTTAGACATTCTTCTATTACTATAGTGATATTTTCAACATGCATTCTACTTGCAATTTCTGGAACAACACCACCATAAGTAGAATGAGTATCCATTTGTGATAATACCACTGTCGATATATCTTCGCAACCATTTTTTACTATGGATACACTAGTCTCATCACAACTGCTTTCTATTCCTAAAATATAAGTATCCCTCATATTACTCACCTATTTTCTTAATCATCAATATTGCATCTTCATTTTTATAATAGTTTTTTCTAATAGCCGCCTTTTTAAAACCATTCTTTTCATAAAAATTAATTGCTATAACATTACTTTCTCTTACCTCTAAAGTAATATTACTTATATTATTATTTTCAATTACATAATTTAATAATTTAGTTGCTATACCATGATTTCTATATTTTTCATCTACAATTATGTAATCTATTTCAACCCTATCATATATTAAACTATATACTAATACTCCTTTAATAATAGAATCTTTATATGTAATGATATGCATAAAATCATTATTTAAAGAAGTACTATTAATATTAAAATCAAATGATTTTAAAAAAGAGTTTATTATATTTAAATCTTTATCGTTAAATTCTTCAATCATCTAATCTTTTCTTTCCATTTTTTCTTCTGCTTCAGTAAGTTTTAAATAATTTGGGTTTAAACTATGAGGATTAACCCCATTATCATTTAAATGCTTGTATATTATTTTTAAAATATCTATTTTAGGATTTACTGAACCGGTTATTTCATCATAAGATACTAATTCATAATCATCATTTAATTTTTCTTTTAACTCATTTAAATTAATTAAACTATCTTTTTTAATCACTTTTAAATTTTTATCATATATTCCACTAAAGACATTTCCTCTTCTAGCATCTATCATAGGAACTATATATTTTTTTTCTGTATCTGTAGTAGCCATAAGTTCTAAACTTGATATAGGTATTATCGTTTTATTTAAAGCCCACGCAATAGTTTTAGCTACCGTTACCCCAACTCTTATACCTGTAAATGATCCAGGTCCATTGACTATAAAAATTTTATTTAAATCATTTAAAGTTATATTAGATTGTTCTATTCCATCTTTGATTATTGGCAAAACTTTTGAAGCAATATCTTTTTCGACATATTCATGATAAAAAAAGGTTATCTTATTATTAACCCCTATAGAAATAGTAATATAACTACAAGTAGTATCTATGAATAAAAAATTCATAATACTGCCTCACATAAATCCTCATATTTTTTTCCGTATGGAGTTATTATAAGCATTCTTCTATTTTCATCTATTATTTTAAATTTAATTTCTAATCTTTCATCTGGTAATATATCTTTAATAGTGTTAGCCCATTCAATTACAACAATTCCGCCCTTATTATAATATTCCTCAACTGAAATACCATCAGTATTTCCATCTAATCTATAAACATCCATGTGATATAAAGGCATTTCACCATGTAAATATTCCTTAATAATTGTATAGGTTGGAGAAGTTACAGCCTCATCTATTCCAAGTGCATTTGCTATACCCTTAGTAAACACAGTCTTCCCACTACCTAATTCTCCATCTAAACATATAATCATGTTTTCAAATTTTTCAGATTCAAAATTTTGAGCTAATTCAATAGTTTCAAATTCACTATGTGTAGTTATCTTATATTCCATTTAAAATCACCATTATAATTATAACATTATTAAAAGTATTATTTCAACTGTTTATAATAAAAATATATATATTAGAAAATTTTAGACAAAAGATTGGCAATCGTTATTTATTAATTTATTTTATATTTTTAGACACTTAACAAAAAAAGCATAAAAAAAGAACTAAATTTTAACCGATTTAGTCTTTTAAAATACAAAAAAAAATTGGCAACTCGCTATCTTCGCTTTTACACTATTTTCGCCGTAAAAGAGCTTAACTTCTGTGTTCGGGATGGGAACAGGTGTATCCTC
>CANRAQ010000056.1 GCA_947628725.1 uncultured Bacilli bacterium
TTGAGTGTAATACCATTAAGAAGTTGGTATATAAATATTAATTTAATTGCCTTATAAATGAATCTAATTCTTTTTTTTAACAATATTAATCATTTAAACCTGTCCCTTATTTAATTAACAAAAAAAGAAGAAATAATAAAAAAGATGATAACGGGAAAGGTTATTTATCAAAATATCTTATTGAGTAGTAATAAATAATAAAATTAATCAATGTTCGATTATTTTATAACACCAATTATAGTACAATATTTATAGGGAATATCAGTTGTTGGGTGTCTACCTCCAATCTTTATAGAAAGGAGGTTTGATAAAAATGAAAACTAAGACTTTTATTTTAAAAGCTCTCAAGCTCATTACTATCATTTTATTTCTCCTTATCATTATGATAGTAGTTATAAAAAAATGACACTCATTCGCTAGAATAAGTGTCTAACACAATATAGTGGGTAGACATTCACTTGCCCTCGAATGTTCCTCTTTTTTTATTTTATGCAAGTTTCCTTGACATATTCATAATAACATAAAAAAGAACTTTTTGCAAGTTCTCTATATTAAAGTTCGAATAGATTTTTCAATAGTGCCCTAATGGGAGAGTACAACAACTTTTAGACAAAAAAAATAGTTAGTAATAAATCATTAACTAACTATACTATAACTTTTTTCTTTTTGTCTAATACTTTTTTCAATAACAATTGACAATTTTCTTTATCGGCATCTAACTTTTGCTTCATTTGTTCCTCTTGTTGTTGAGCCACTAGTCTATAATTTTCCTCTATTTGCTCAGTTCTAGATGAAATAAAATCTATTTCTAATCTTTCTATATCATCTGATGGAAGATCTTTTAAACTGTGTTCTATTTTATATGAAATCAATTCATCAATAAAATCTTTAATATAAGAAAATCTACCAAATTTAACACGTTGCTCTAAAATATGAGTTCGAGTATTTGCACAATAAAATGGTATTTCTCTTTCAATCATATTGTCTGACAAAATGATTGCTTTTCCATTTCCTACAATTGAATTAAGATTTTCACCTCTATCATCAGAGTACCAATTACGTCTACTATCTTCTGAAATAACTATCCTTGAATGTTTTGTAATTTTAGTTTCTTGCTTATCAAATGCAAGCACTTCTACTTCAGTTGTATGATATTCTGCTTCTTGATAAATATAATTTGTGCCTTCAAAGGTTCTCATTAAACTTGCAATAGCGCTTCCTATCTTTTTTGCATCAAAATATGAATAAGATTCTATTAATTTACAATATGTATCAGTTCTACTATTGTGTCCATCTAACTCTTGATATTTTGATTTACTTAATTCATCATACTTTAAAATAGCTTGTTTTTTTGCTTCTTCAATTTGCTCTAATTCAGCGCGTTTTTCATCTTCTACACTTTGGATTTCAGATAAATATTGCTTTTTTACTTCTCTTAACTTTTGTAATTCATCATTAAAATTCATAAGAAACCTCCCTTGCAATAATATTTTACCATATTTTTAAATAAAGTTTAATAACTTCCTAATGCATTATTAAAAATATATATACGCGCATATTGGCTTGTCAATATACAAGTATGTTTTCTAAATTGACAAATATATTAATTTAACCTATAAAAATTATAAATTATAGTATATTAAAACTCGAACTGTACTAGTCCGAGTTTGGTATCAATCTGGTGGCTCCAGCGGGAATTGAACCAGCGACACAAGGATTTTCAGTCCTCTGCTCTACCGACTGAGCTATGGAGCCAAAAAAAATGGCGGTTCCGACGAGAATCGAACTCGCGATCTTCTGCGTGACAGGCAGACGTGATAACCGCTACACCACGGAACCATATGGTTGCGGGAGATGGATTTGAACCAACGACCTCTGGGTTATGAGCCCAGCGAGCTACCAAACTGCTCCATCCCGCGATATAATTTAAACAAATGGCGGAGAAAGAGGGATTCGAACCCCCGCGCCGTCGCCGACCTCCCGGTTTTCAAGACCGGTCCCTTCAACCAGACTTGGGTATTTCTCCAAAATGTGTTTGACAAGGAAAATTATAACACACTAAATTTTTCTTGTCAACATATTTAACTAAAATTATGTAAATTGTACACTACAGTACATTATATTATTATTTTTAAATTTCTTGCATAATAATTAAAATTAAAACTTCACATTTAAGTGAAGTTTAATTTTCAAGTGGTGCCTAAGGCCGGACTTGAACCGGCACGGGATTTGACTCCCGCAGGATTTTAAGTCCTGTGCGTCTACCAATTTCGCCACTCAGGCACATATGGTGTCCCGCTGGAGATTCGAACTCCAGACCCTTTGATTAAAAGTCAAATGCTCTACCTACTGAGCTAGCGGAACAAATATAATGGTTGCCTCGGCTAGATTCGAACTAGCGCATGCCACAGTCAAAGTGTGGTGCCTTACCGCTTGGCTACGAGGCATTATTGCACAATGCATGCAGCATATAAATGGTGGAAGGAGATGGAGTCGAACCATCGAACCCGAAGGAACAGATTTACAGTCTGCCGCGTTTGACCACTTCGCTATCCTTCCATTAAAGTGGTGCCGGAAATAGGACTTGAACCCACAACCTACTGATTACAAGTCAGTTGCTCTACCAGTTGAGCTATTCCGGCAAAAAAAATGGTGGGCGATATAGGACTCGAACCTATGACCCCTTGCTTGTAAGGCAAGTGCTCTAACCAACTGAGCTAATCGCCCGGAAATAACTGACATAATTAACTATATCATGCATATTTAATTTTGTCAATATTAAAATTATTGATTTTTTATTTTTTTTAATGATTCCTCTATCCAAAAAGGTAGTTTATATTCCAATGTCTTAAATCCTAAACTAGTTTCCTTTATTTTTTTTCTTCTTCCTATATTAGTATTTTTATAATCTATATTTTTTATACTTAATTTTAAATGTCCTATTTCCTCATCAACATCCAAAATTTCAACTCTTATTACATCACCTATTTTTACAAAATCATTAATATTTTTTACAAATCCATGGGAAATCTCTGAAATATGTATTAATCCTGTATAATAATCATCACAAGATACAAATACACCATATGGTTCTATCCCAGTAATTGTGCCTCTTATTATTCTCCCTTTCCTAATTTTCGACATAAAATCACCTGTTTGAATTATACCATAAAAATTGGAAGAAAAAAAGTCTTTACAACAAATAGTTATTATTATATAATACTTCATGGTGATTGAAATGAAAGAACAAGAAACTAAAATATTAGAAGTTATCGATAAGTTAAGACCATTTTTAATTAATGATGGTGGAAATATAGAATTTGTCAAATATGAAGACAATATCGTTTATATAAAAATGATGGGTGCATGTGCGAATTGTTATATGATGGATTTTACCTTGAAAGATGGTATTGAAGCCGCTATAATGAGTGAAGTACCTGAAGTAAAAGAAGTAATCAATATTGCCTAGATTCAAGCCAATCTATTCTTGGAAATTCACATCTAGTCTTTATGAATAAATATATTTTTCTTAAAAGTGTCTCATAAGAGTCACTTTTTTTTATTACATTTCTTAATTCACTATATGAATCGATATCCTGTATTATCTTATCATATACATCAAAATAATATGATGGATATAAAAGCCTAGCAAACAATAATATATATTCATTTCTTTCTAAATTTATTCTATATAAATAATTTAAAATTTCTGTTTCATTTAAATTATCACTAATAAATCCAAACTTAATATATCCTGATATATCTCTAGTTATATTATCTTCTACTATATTTACAGGATTGCAAAAATCATTTATTGACTCATCAAAATATATTCTATTATGTGTTATATAAATTTTTATATCATTATCTACATAATTTAATAATCCTATTGCGTTTTCACACAATCCTATGTAATAATTAAAACTATCTTTTAATAATTTATATTTAACACCTATCTGATTCATCTGATACTCATAATAATCCACTTTTTCAATCCATAATTGTTGCCATAATACTTTACTCCTTTTTGACAAATATATATCATATTTAAAAATATCATCAAATAATATTTGTCGATTTACATTTATATTTTTTTTCAATAATATATATGGTTTATTTTCATATAATGTTACCATAGAATTATCTTTATTAAGTATAATTTCATGGCAATATAAATTTCTAGAAATTAAATCAGTATATATTTCCATTAATCTATTTATATCTCCATTATATAAAAAAAATTCATACTCAATATTATTTAATATAAATATATATTTACTATCCTTTTTTTTATAATCTTCAATTAATAAATTGTAATAATAATTTATAACATTTTTCATATCTCTCTATTAATTATATTAAAAAAAAAGATAATTATTAAATTATCTATGAAATATTTGGTTCTATTATATTTTTTATATCTGAAATCTTCTTGTTAAGTTCATCAATTTGTCTTTGTAATTCGTTATTTTTTTCCTGTTCTTCAAAGAATCTAGCCCTGTAATCTATTATGACAGTTGAATCATCTTCAGTAGGAACACTTGGTTCAGTTGGGTATATACTTGGTTGTACAGGAGTCTCACTAGTTACATTTTCAACTTGAGTTGCGCTTTGATCTATTGTAGGCGTTTGAACTAAATTATCTGTTGGATATATATTTGGTTGTATTGGTGCTTGAGCAACATCTTGTTGTACACCCATATCAACATTATTTGGTGTAACATTATATAATGAATCTGGTTGAGGATTATTATTAATATTTGCCTGATCTATATTAGGAACTATTGGTTCAGTTACAGAATTTAAAGTATTTGCTTGGGCTACTACATCAGGTATATCAACTTTAAGAGAATTAACTACAATATCTTTTAACAATCTAAAAGTTTTTTCACTTACTATTTTTAACTTAGTAATCATACTTAAAGGTAATATTTGAATTTCTGGACTTGTAGTACCGTTTTTAGCGTCTTCTATTATTTTTGATATTGATGCTTGTACACTTTTCCATTCTTCAGGATCACTTATTTCTACACCTACCATATTTCCAGTATCAACTTGACCATTAGGTGTATTTTGAATTTCTTTTCCTACTTGTACTAGATGTAATACAACATAACCATTTTCATCTATTTCTTTAGTAGTATAAATAAAATAATATTTTGAATTATATAAATAAAATAAGCAATCAACTGTACTTTCCATTCCATTACTAAGAATTATATTTAATTTTTCCATATCTTTCACCTTTTTATTCTAACAATAATTATAATCCATTAACCAAAAAAAAGCAATAGAAAAGATGTTAATAATAAACATCTTTTAAATAAAGTCCGCAAGCAGGCGCACATATACCCGCTTTAGTCCTATCTTGATCTTCTAATATTTTTATAACATCTTCACTTCTATACTTACCTTCACCTATCTCTATTAACATTCCTACTATATTTCTAACCATATATCTCATAAATCCAGTTCCTAATATTGATATAGTAATATGATTTACATTTTGAACATTTCTACTAAGTGATGTTTGTATTATAGTTCTTTCATATGATTCTTTTTCTTCATCTACTTTTACAAATGATTTAAAATTATGTGTTCCTTCAAAGTATTTTAATGCTCTTTCCATCTCTGGAATATCAAGTTTCTTATTATATTGGTAAACATAATCTTTTTCTATTGGATTATAAGTTCCCATATTTATTTTATATATATATTCTTTTGCCTTAACATTGTATCTAGCATGAAAATTATCATCTACTTCATATATACTTTTTACATATATATCTTCAGGTATAAGACTGTTTATACCTTGCTTTAACTTACCACATAAGATTTCATTATCTAAATCAAAATGTGCGCGTTGGTTATAAGCATGTACCCCGGCATCCGTTCTACCTGATGCGACTATACTTACAGATTTACCTGCATTTATTTGTTTCAAGGCTTTTTCTATTTCACCTTGTATAGTTCTTAATCTAGGTTGCTTTTGATAACCATTATATTTAGAACCATCATATGAAAAAGTCATAAAATATCTCATTATTTCACTTCCTCGTATAATATATTTTGTAAGTTATTTAAACTTACAATTTAATATTCTTTCTAGTTAGTTTTTTAACTA
>CANRAQ010000057.1 GCA_947628725.1 uncultured Bacilli bacterium
AAAAATTAATTACTGATGATACTATACTTGTAAGTATATGTCTAGTTAATAGTGAAATAGGACTATTACAACCAATAAATTCTATTGCAGATATAGTTCATAAACATAAAAAATGCTTATTACATTCGGATATGACTCAGGCTATAGGTAAGGTAAAAATCGATATAGAAAATGTCGATTTAATAACTTTTTCAGCTCATAAATTTTATGGTATAAAAGGTGTAGGTGCATTAATAAAAGATAAAAAATTAGATTTAAGACCTGAAATATCTGGAGGTAAAAGTACTACAATTTATAGAAGTGGCACTCCTTCTTTACCACTTATTGTGTCTTTAAGTAAGGCTTTGAGATTAGCGCTACAAGATATAGAAGAAAAATATATTTATGTAAAGAAATTAAATGAATATTTAGTTAGTAATTTACAAAAATATGAAAAAGTAAAAATAAACAGTAATTCATATTGTATACCTCATATATTAAACATAAGTGTAATAGGTGTAAAACCTGAAACATTTTTACATGCATTAGAAGAATTTGATATATATATATCTACTAAGAGTGCTTGTTCTTCTAATGATTCTAAATCAGATGCAGTATATGCTTTAACTAAAGATGATATTTTATCAAAACATAGTATAAGAATAAGTTTATCGAGTTTAACTACAAAAGAAGAATTAGATTACTTTATAGATAAATTTCAAATATGCTACAATAAATTAACTAATTTAAGATAAAATATAAATTGTATTTAAAAAAAGTTATAAAGGTGTTATAATTATTATAGGTGGTATCATGGAAATAGGAGAAATAATTAATACATATTATGAATTTAAAAATAAAATAGATGGTCTATGGAGGTCACTTTGACTTAGATTCAAAGAAAGAAACTATAAGTAATTTAGAAAAAGAAGTAAATGATGTAAATTTTTGGAATGATAAAAAACATAGTGAAGAAGTTTTATCTAAACTTAATAATTTAAAAAATATAGTTAATAAAATTAGTGAATTAAAAACTAATGTTGAATCTAATTTACAAATTTCAGAAATGTTAAAAACAACTATTGATGAAGAAATAAAATCAATGCTTGAATCAGATATTGATAAGATAAAAGAAGATTTAAGTAATTTAGAAATAGAATTACTTTTAAATAATCCATACGATAAATGTGACTGTATTTTAGAAATACATCCTGGTGCAGGTGGTACTGAATCTTGTGATTGGGCTTTAATGCTTTATAGGATGTATACTAGATGGTGTGAAAAAAATGGAAAAAAAATAGAACTTTTAGATTATCAAGAAGGTGAAGAAGCGGGAATAAAAAGCGTTTCATTTATTATTCATGGAGTTAATAGTTATGGATATTTAAAAAATGAAAAAGGTGTTCATAGACTTATAAGAATAAGCCCATTTGATTCTAATAGTAGAAGACATACTTCTTTTGCATCTATAGATATTACACCAATTTATAATGATGAAGAAATAGATATAGTAATTAAAGATTCAGATATAAGAATAGATACATATTGTGCATCAGGACATGGTGGACAAGGAGTTAATACGACACCATCTGCTGTAAGAATTACACATTTTCCTACTAATATAGTAGTTACTTGTCAAAATGAAAGAAGTCAAATAAGAAATAAAGAAACTTGTATGACTGTACTTAAAAGTAAATTATATAAATTAGAAGTGGAAAAAAGAGAAAAAGAATTAAAGAGTATAAAAGGAGAAAATTCAGATATTAATTTTGGATCACAAATTAGGACATATACTATGTGCCCTTATACTCTTGTAAAAGATCATAGAACTAATACGCAAACTTCAGATGTAGAAAAAGTTCTTGATGGAGATATAGATGAATTTATTTATGATAATTTAAAACTAGGAGTGAGATAATGTGGTTTTCAAAGAAAGAAGAAAATTTAGATTTTATTTTTGAAAGTAAAATATTAAATAAAAATAGAATTAAAAGATATATATATTTAATTATAGGGTGCTTTTTACTAGCTTTTTCTTTCAATGTGTTTTTTGCACCAAATAATATAGTTTCTGGTGGAGTATCTGGTCTAGCAATAGTAATTAAAAATATATTTGGTATATCTACTAGTACATTCATACTTATTTCATATATAATTCTTTTAGTATTATCTTATTTTTTATTGGGGAAAGAAAAAACAAAATATACAATAATTGGTTCTATATTATATCCAATATTTGTATATATTACTCAAGATTTTGGAGCATATATAAATTTTGATGTAGATAATATATTACTTGTTGCTGTATTTGGAGCGGTATTAAATGGTATAGGCTCTGGACTTACATTTAAGTATGGATTTTCATCAGGTGGCAGTGATATAATATGTATGATAATTTCTAAATATTTTAAAGTAAGTATAGGAAATGCGATGAGAATAATTAATACAATTATAATCATAGGATCTGGATTTTTTATATCTAAAAGTGGCGAAATATATGCTTGGGAAAATGTAATGTATGCAATAATAGTTGTATATATCGTAAGTATATTAAATGATAGACTTTTATTAGGTTTATCACAATCTAAGTCATTTTATATAATAACAGATAATGAAACTATGATAAAAAAATTCTTAATGCAAAAATTAGGAATGGGAGTAACAGTATTAGAAGGTCGTGGAGGTTACACGGGAGATAGAAAAAAAGTATTGATGTGTGTAGTACCAACAAAATCTTACTTTTTAGCTAAAGAAGGCATTCTTGCTTTAGATAAAAATGCAATAATACTTATAAATGATGTTTATCAATCAGAAGGAATAGAGTAGGTGTGTAATATGGATTTAATAATGATAAGAGATGTAAAGAAGACATATAAAACAGGAACAACTGCAATATATGATTTAAATTTAAACATAAAAAAAGGAGAGTTTATGTTTATAATTGGATCTACTGGTTGTGGTAAAAGTACTTTGATAAAAATGCTTTATAGAGAAGAAAAACCAACTAGTGGAAAAATTATAGTAGGTGGACTTGATGTAGGTAAAATTAGAAATAGAAAAGTTTATAAATTAAGAAGAAAAATTGGTGTTGTTTTTCAAGATTATTTACTATTACCAAATTTAACTGCATATGAGAATGTTGCATATGCATTAGAAGTTTTAGGATTACCAAAAGAAGAAATACATACTAAAGTTATGAAGGTATTAGATTTAGTCGGATTAAAAAATAAAGCAAAACAATATCCAAATCATTTATCAGGTGGAGAACAACAGAGAGTTGCAATAGCCCGTGCGATAGTTAATGGTCCAAAAATACTAATATGTGATGAACCAACAGGAAATTTGGATCCAAAGACTAGTATGGAAATAATGGAAGTACTTGAAGCAATAAACGAACTTGGAACAACTATAATTATGGTTACACACGATATAGATATAGTTAAGAAACTAAAAAAGCGTGTTGTTTTACTTGATTCAGGTAGAGTAGTTAAGGATTACAAGGCAGGTGAGTATAAAAATGAAAAGCTTTAGAATATTAAATAGAAATATAAGAGATTCATTTAAAAGTGTATTTAGAAATTTCTCTTTATCACTTGCTTCTGTATCATGTACTACAATTACACTTATAGTAGTGTCATTGTCAATTATGTTATCTTTAAATGTAAATAATTTTACTGATATAATTGAAAAGAATGTTACAGCAGTTGCATTTTTAGATTCAGATATTGAACCAGAACAAATAGAAAAAATATATGATAAGATACTTACATTAGATAACATTGAATGCGGAGATGTAATAAATAAATATTGTGAGAATGTTCAACCTATGGATAAAATGACCATAAGTAAAGAGATGATGGATTCATCAGATGTATTAAAAAGAGTGATGGGTGAATGGGATAGAGAAGAAAGTCCAATTCAAGATACTATACAAGTTAAGGTAGTAGATATTAATTTAATGAGTAAAACTGCAAAAGAAATAGAACAAATTGATGGAGTAGATATTGTCAAATATGGTGCAGGTACAATCGAAAAACTTGTTTCTACATTTGTAGTAGTTAGAAAAATATCTATAGTTGCAGTTATAGCTCTTGTAATAGTAACAGCATTCTTGATCGCTAATACTATCAAAATAACAATAATGTCTAGAAGAAAAGAAATAGAGATAATGAGACTTGTAGGAGCTAGTAATATAAATATAAGATTACCATTTATATTCGAAGGATTAATACTTGGTATATTAGGTTCTATAATACCAATTATAATTTCAATATATGGCTATACTACAATTTATAATCATCTTGATGGTCATGTAATAACTCCTCTTATAAAATTAATACCACCAACACCATTTGTATACTATATTTCATTAGCTATAGTTGTAATAGGTATGGTTGTAGGTATGTTTGCAAGTGCTCGTGCTGTTAGAAAATATTTAAAGATATAGTCTTTCTATATCTTTTTATGTTGTTAATAATTAATTAATATTAAAATATAATATTATGAAAAATATTTATGTTGAAAGCAATATTTTATATGTGATATAATTTAAGTAGGTGGTAATATGAAGTATGATTTAATAGTTGTTGGTATGGGTCCAAGTTCTGTGTTTTTAGCATATGAGTTAATACAACTCAACAATTATAAAAATGTTTTATTAATTGATCAGGGAAAACCAGTAGATAAACGTATGTGCCCAATAGAAAAGATTGGTAAATGTGTTAATTGTAAACCACATTGTAATATAACTTGTGGATTTAGTGGCGCTGGTGCATTTTCAGATGGAAAACTTAATTCATATCACTTATCATCTAAAGATAAAGATGGAAATATTTATTTAGGTGGTAACGGTGGCGGTTACATAAAAAAATATATGACAAAAAAGCAGATAACAGATTTACTTACATATACAGATCAAATATATTTAAAATTTGGAGCCGATAAAAAATTACATGGGATAGAACACATGGATGAAATAAAAAAATTGCAAGATAAGGCAATTAAAAGTAATTTAAATCTAGTATCTTATCCTATAAGACATTTAGGTACAGAAAAAGCTCATATATTATATGGTAAAATTCAAAATTATTTAAAAGATAATGGAATAAATATGATGTTTGAAACAGAAGTAAGAGATTTAATAGTTGATAAAAATAAAATAAAGGGTGTAGAAGTATTTGATATAAACAAAAATATTTACCAAAATATATATGCATCTAAAGTAGTACTTGCAGTTGGAAGAAAAGGTGCATCATGGTTAAGTAACATATGTAAAACACATAAAATAGAGACAAAAATAGGTAGTGTAGATATTGGAGTTAGATATGAATTACCTGATAAAATAATGAGTAAAATAAATGAGTATATGTATGAAGGTAAATTTATAGGTAGACCATTTCCATATGGTGATAAAGTTAGAACATTTTGTCAAAATCCAAGTGGATTTGTTTCTGCAGAAGTTTATGATAATGGTTTAACTTTAGTTAATGGTCATTCATATAAGGATAAAAAAAGCACTAATACTAATTTAGCAATATTAGTTTCACATCATTTTACATATCCATTTAATAAACCTATAGAATATGGCGAAAATATAGCTAAAAATTTAAATAGTCTTGGTGGAAATTCTATCATGGTTCAAAGACTTGGAGATATATTTAGAGGTAGAAGAACTTGGCCTGAAGATTTAGAAAATAATTCAGTAAAACCTACTTTAAAAAGTGCTGTAGCGGGAGATATAACTTATGGACTTGGCTATAGAACAATGTCTGATATTATACAGTTTATTAAAGATGTGGATAATGTGGTAGAAGGATTCGCACATCCAGATAACCTTTTATATGCTCCAGAAATAAAATTTTATAGTAATGAAATAGTATTAAATAAAAATTTTGAAACTAATATAAAAGGTTTATATTCTATAGGTGATGGTGGAGGTCTTACAACAGGATTAATGATGGCATCATGTTCTGGTGTACAAATGGCTAGAATATTATCAAAGAAAAAATAGTTAAAATCAAGT
>CANRAQ010000058.1 GCA_947628725.1 uncultured Bacilli bacterium
TTCATATATTACTGGTGTCATTCCACTTAAAATAGGATTTACTGTTATATAATTATCACAACTACCTACATCATATATTTCATATTTATCATCTACATATTCTACTAATTTATTATTTATACATAAATCTGCAGTTTCTATTGTATCGTTTTTTAAATATATATTACCGCTACTTATATCAGTTTTTTCTATGTCAACATCTATTAGAGAACCATTACATCTAATATGATTAAAATCAACTACTGTACATTTATCAGGGTCAAAATTTTCTATTATATCTTGATTTTTTATTGAAAATTCTACACCTTTAACATACATTTCTGCACTTCTTATAATTGCTGCTTTTTTTGAATCATTTATAGTACTTACCATTATTGGAGTTATAATAATTGCGATAAATCCTAATACTATTAATACCGCTAAAAGTTCTACTAATGTGAATCCTCGTTTCATACCATCACCATTATAATTATAAAAAAAAATCGACATAATGTCAATTAAAAGAATATTCTTTGTATACAAGGATCACTTATGAATTGATAATAATAAAATATTGAAACTAAAAGCGCTATTACAAGTATAATTACATACCACACCATTGATCTTACTCCCCACTTCATAATTTCTCCTAAAGCAATATTTTATCTATATCTAATTCTTTAAATTTATATAATTTGGCTGGTCTACCTAATTTATTATCACTTAATTTATTTAAATCCTCAATTATATCTAGTTGCATTAATTTTTTTCTAAAATTTCTTCTATCATATTTTTTACCTAATAAATCTTCATATAATTTTTGTATTTCTGGTAATATAAATTCATTAGGATATAATCTTTTTATAGAACTATAAAACTTTAAATATAATTTTAAATACTCTAAAGATTTATTTATATATTTATTATTTAAATCTAACTTATCAAATGGGATAAAATTAAAATCTTTATTATTTATATCTTTATAATTTACAATATCTACAAATAATATTGATATTTCTAAACAATCTTTATTCTTTTTACTAAAAGTATAACATTGTTTAAGATTTATACTATCTATATTTATATTATTTTTTATATATTTTTTATTAAATTCATCTATTTCTTCATTGCAATCTGTTATAAATAAATTATTATTTTTAGTAATTAAATTTATTTTTCCATCTATACTAGTATATATTGCATAAACATTATTAACTTTAATCATATTCTATATTCCTTATACATTTTAATTTTATTATAAATCATATTTGTTGTCAATCATTAAATATTGAATCAATTTACTAGGACTTTCATCTTTAAAAATTATATCATATAGTGTATCTATAATAGGTACTTTAATTTTTTTACTATGAACTATTTTATAAATACATTTTAATGAATTAATTCCCTCTAATGTAGTTTCAGACTTAAATTTATCTATTTCTTCTTTTTTCTTTGCTTCACCTATTAATTTACCAAATCTATAGTTCCTACTTTTTTCACTTATGCAAGTTAATAGTATATCTCCAAATCCTGCATAACTTAATATAGTATTTTCTGATGCGCCTAATTTATATATAAGTCTTTTTGTATCTAATAAAGATTTTGTTATAAACATAGTTTGAGTAGATATAGGATATCCCATACCATCTATAATACCTGATGCGATTGCGAGTATATTTTTTATTGTTCCACATATTTCTACTCCAGTTATATCTGATATTGGGTATAATTTAAAATGATCATTACAAAATGCATCACTTACAATTTTTAATGTTTTTTTAGATTTAGACGCTAAAGACAATCCTACTGGTACTTTTCTAACTAAATCTACAGCAAAAGTTGGACCAGATATAGTTGCTACATTATTAGTTTTTAAATAATGTTTTACTATTTCATGAATAAATCTGCAACTATTATTTTCTAATCCTTTACTACATATACATATATATCTATCTCTTTTAATATATTTACTTAAATCTTTACATAAATTTGATACAAATTCACTAGGAACTGCTATTACTATAAGATCACTAAATTCTATAGATTCTTTTAAATTTGTAGTTATATTTACTCCATCATCTAATATATATTTATCTAATTTAGAACTTTTTTTAGTATTTAATAATTCATTTTTTTCTTCTTCAAATAAAGTCCACATAGTTACTTCATTTTTATTTTCTACTAATATTTTAGAAAGTGCAAGCCCATATGCTCCTGTTCCAAGTATTGTTACTTTCATTTTATCACCATAAATATTATATAAAAGAAAAAACACTTTTTCAAGTGTTATTCTGTTCTAAGCGCTATTACTGGATCTTTTTTACTTGCTAATCTTGATGGTATTAATCCTGCTACTAGAGTAAGTAATGTACTTATTGTAACAAGAATTATTGCAGCAATTATTGGTAATTTAGCATATACTACTACACCAGTAACTTGTCTTATTGCTACATTTATAAGTAAATTTAGTAATACAGTTACAATAATACCTAATAATCCACTTATTAAACCTACTATAAATGTTTCAGCATTAAATACTCTAGATATATCTTTCTTACTAGCACCTATACTTCTTAAAATACCAATTTCTTTAGTTCTTTCAAGAACACTTATATAAGTTATTATTCCTATCATTATACTAGAAACTATTAAAGATATTGATACAAATGCAATTAATACATAACCTATTACATTTACAATAGTTGTTACACTACTCATAAGTAGACCAACATAGTCAGTATACTCTATTTTATTTTCTTCTTTTCCATCTTTTTCCATTTTGCTATTATATTTAGAAATTATATCAGTTATATTATCTTTATCCTCAAATGTTTTTGGATATATTTCCATTGAATATGGATCATCTAAGTCTGATACACCTAATTTAGTTAAATTATTATCGTATGATTCTACCGAAGTAAATTTCTTACCAGTAAATATATTTATTTCTTTATTTTCTTTTTGTTCTTTAACAATATTGCTTTCATTTATTTTACCTATAACATATTCTGTTAATTTACTTGTATAACCTACTCCGTTATTTACTGATATATTTGAATCTTCACTAGGTTTAATTATACCTACTATCTTTAAATCTATTGAATTATCAACTAAATTTTTCATATATGAATAATCACTTGATTTATCCATCCATATGCCATTTTCTTTTTTATAATAATCAGTATTTAAAACTAATTTATAAGTAGTTTTTAATATATCTTCATATGAATATTTGCTTTGCTCAAACTCTTTTAGTTTTTCACCCATCATCATATTAAGCATAGCCTCTTGTATTTCTTTTTGATCTTTAATACCTATAGTATATAAAATAAAATCATTTATTTCGTTATTTTCATCAACTATAAGTACCATTTCATCATATTCTTTAGGCAATCTACCACTTACTAAATCATATTGTGTTTCTAGTAAATTAGTATTACTTGTAAGTTGTGTAAATATTAAACTACCTGCAGTTGGTGTTTGTGAAGTAATGGAATCATCATAACCAAAAAGTGCCATCATATTACTTGGATTTACTTGAACAAATCCATCTTTATTTTGTTTAAATATTTGTAAATTTAAATTATATGAATATTTAATATCATTTATATATTCTTTTAATTGTTTATTATTTTCTACATATTTTTTAAATTCTTTTAAATTATTAGTAGATACACCATTATACATAGTTGACATCATATCCGTCATCATATCATTTGAATATATGGCATCATTTCCATGAGAATTTGATGACTTACCTTGCATTGATAAAAATAAAGTTGACATATCTACATTATTTTTTTGTATTGTAAGTGGATAACTACTTAAAGTATCTTCTTGTACTCTATATATATAATTATTAACACCATTTGAAAGTGATAAAATAAGTGCGATACCTATTATACCTATAGAACCGGCAAATGCTGTAAGTAATGTTCTTCCTTTTTTAGTCATTAAGTTATTTAAACTAAGTGATAATGCAGTTAAAAAATTCATACTAGTTTTTTTAGTTTTTGACTTTTTATATTCTATTACTTCTTTTCCATCATATGGATTTGTATCATTTATTACTTCTCCATCTTTTAAACTTATAATTCTACTAGAATACTTTTCGGCTAATTCAGGATTATGAGTAACCATTATAACTAATTTATCTTTACTAATCTTTTTTAATAAATTCATTATTTGTACACTAGTTTCTGAATCTAAAGCACCTGTTGGCTCATCTGCAAGTAATATATCTGGATTATTTACAAGTGCACGGGCAATTGCAACTCTCTGCATTTGTCCACCACTTAATTGATTAGGCTTTTTATTAATGTGTTCAGAAAGTCCAACTTCGTTTAATACTTTCTTTGCTCTTCTTTTTCTTTCCTTTTTTGAAACACCACTTAATGTTAAAGCAAGTTCTACATTAGATAAAACTGATTGATGTGGAATTAAATTATAACTTTGAAATACAAATCCAATTCTATGATTTCTATAAGAGTCCCAATCTCTATCTTTATATTTTTTTGTACTTACTTCGTTTATTACAAGATCTCCACTTGTATATTTATCAAGTCCACCTATTATATTTAAAAGTGTAGTTTTACCACTTCCACTAGGACCTAATATAGATACAAATTCTGTCTCTCTAAAGTTTATATTTACACCATTAAGGGCTTTTTGAACAAAATCACCTGTCTTATAAACTTTTGTTATATTTTTAATCTCTAACATATTTCCTCCTATAAATAATATTTATTTATATCGAACGATATTCATTATATCATAAAAATTATAAAAAGTGAATTTTATTCACTTTTTATAGCCTCTGAAAGTTCTAATGTTGTAGTTTCAATTTTATTGCCTCTATAATATTTTATATTTACTTTATCACCAATTTTATGTTTATATAATAAATATTTGAAATGAGATACATCTTCAACCTTATCTCCATCTAGTTCTACAATTATATCTCCTACTTTAAGTCCTGCTTTATCTGCTGCTTTTCCTTCTTCTATATAACTTAATACTGCTCCAAATTCTACATCATCACTTATAGTTATTCCATAGTAATATTGTAATGCGAATGTATTAGTTAAATCTGCAAGTTGTACTCCTATATATGGTCTTTCTATAGTTTTACCACTTTCTAAGTCGTCTAATATTTCCAAAACAGAATTTATTGGTATAGCAAATCCCATACCTTCTACTCCACTACCTATTAATTTAGATGAAGTTATACCTATTACTTCTCCTTTTATGTTACATATAGGTCCACCACTATTACCACTATTTATAGATGCATCTGTCTGTATTACTTCCATTAAATAATCTCCATTATTCAAACTAACAGAAACCATTCTATTAACACCAGATACTATTCCTTTAGTTATTGTTCCCATATAATCTTTACCTAAAGGAGCCCCTACAGTAAATACTGAATCTCCTAATTCTATATTAGAAGAATTTCCTAATTCTGCAACTTTCTTAATTTTTGAAACATCTACCTCTAATACTGCAATATCGTAATATTCATCACCATTTACATATTTTGCTTCAACATCAGTTCCATCTACAAATGTTACATCATATTTTAAACCACCATCTATTACATGATAATTTGTAAGTATGTATGCTTTCTTTCCATCTTCTTTATATACAAATCCTGATCCTGATGATATACTTCTATTTGATGTTGATTCTATATATACTGTTGCATCATATACATTGTTAATTGCAGTTTTTAAATCACTCGTTTCCTCTACAGTAGTTGTTTTAATATTTTCATTATCAACATGTTTTACTACCAATTTTCCATTTGTTACATTAACAACCAAATACATTACAATAAGACCTAATAAAAACGCTATTAAAATATATAATATTTTTAAATTTTTTTGCTTCATAAAGCATCTCCTATTCCAATTATTTAACAACATAATTATACTCCAATTATATAAAATTGTAAATAATTCGAAATATTTTCA
>CANRAQ010000059.1 GCA_947628725.1 uncultured Bacilli bacterium
AAAAAAAAAAAAAAAAATGCAAGTGTTTTTTATAAATTTATATATACTTTACATTTTATATGTATATTATTAATATTATATATTTTTAAATTATTATACTATTTATTTTTATTTAAATATTTTTGCTATATGTTTATATAAAATTAAAAACACCTAAAAGGTGCTTAATAATCACAATTTCCTGGAGTTCTATAGTATGGAATAACATCTCTAATATTATCTACTCCTGTTAGATATATAAGTAATCTTTCAAATCCCATTCCAAAGCCTGAATGAACACATCCACCAAATTTTCTTAAGTTTAAATACCAATCAAGACTATTTGTTTCCATTTTAAGTTCTTTCATTCTATTTAGTAATTTATCGTATGATTCTTCTCTTTGAGATCCACCCATAAGTTCACCTGCTCCTGGAACTTCTAAATCTACTGCTGCTACGGTTTTACCATCTTCATTTTGTTTCATATAAAATGCTTTTATATCTTTTGGCCAATTTTTTATAAATACTGGTCCATTAAAGTATTCTGTTATATATTTTTCATGTTCTTTTGCTATATCTTCACCATATTCTGGTTGAAATTCCCATTTAACATCTGCTTTTTTTAATATACTTATAACTTCTTCATGATCTATTCTTACAAATTTACTATTAATTAGTTTATTTAATTTTTCTAATAATCCTTTTTCTACAAAACTATCAAAGAATTTCATTTCACTTTTACAGTTATCAAGTACATATTTAACTACATATTTTAGCATATCTTCCATTATGTCCATATCTTTTTCTAAATCACAGAAAGCCATTTCTGGTTCTATCATCCAAAATTCATTAGCATGTGTTTTAGTATTTGAATTTTCTGCTCTAAATGTAGGTCCAAATGTATATGTATTTTTATATGCCATAGCAAATGTTTCTGCCTGTAATTGTCCACTTACTGTAAGTGATGCTTTTTTATTAAAGAAATCTTTTGTATAATCTACTTTTCCCTCTTTAGCAACTCTATTTAAATCAAGTGTAGTTACTTGAAACATTTCACCTGCACCCTCACAATCACTTGAAGTAATTAAAGGTGCATGAAAATATACAAATCCTTTTTCTTGAAAATATTTATGTATTGCATAAGCAGTTACACTTCTTACTCTAAATATATTGTTAAATAAGTTTGTTCTTGGGCGTAGATATGCTATCTCTCTTAAAAATTCTCTAGTTGGTCTACCTTTAGATTGTAAAGGATAATCATCTGGGCAGTCACCTAATAATTCTATACTAGATAATTTTAATTCATGGCTTTGTTTTCCACCTTCTGATTTTATTATAGTGCCGTTTACCTTTACTGCACTACCTATATGTATTTTTTGTATACTATCAAAAGAATCAAGACTATTATCATATACTACTTGAAGTGTTTCAAAACAAGTACCATCATTAAAATCTATAAATCCAAATTCTTTTTGTTTTCTATGATTTTTTACCCAACCTTCTATAGTAATTGTTTTATTTTCATAATCTTCTATTTTATTTAATAAATCTTTTAAATCCATACTTACCTCTTTTCTATTTCTTCTTTAATTATATTAGCAGTAATACTTGGATTCGCTTGTCCTCTGGTCTGTTTCATAACTTGACCTACAAAGAAATCAAAAGTATTTTTACCTTTTTTATGATCTTCTATTAAATTTGGATAATCATCTAATAGTTTTATAACTATAGGTCTAATAACATTTTCATCTGTTATTTGTGTCATACCAAGTGATTTTACTAAATCTTTAGGTCTTTTATTTTCAGTTACTACATGTTCAAATATTTGTTTAGATTGTTTAGAAGATATTTTACCATCTTGAACAAGTTTAATAAGTTCAACTAAATATTCTTCTTTTAAACATATATCACTTATCTTTTTATTTTCTTTATTTAAGTAACCCATTACGGTAGTAGTAATCCAGTTAGATGCGCTTTTAGCATCTACTCCCATAGATATTACTCTTTCAAAATAATCTGAAATTTGTTTATCATGTACTAATATTTCTGCATCATATCTAGATAAACCTAATTCATTCATATATTTATTTACTCTATCGAATTGTAACATAGGTATTTCTTTTTTAATAGAATTAATATATTCATCGCTTATTTTTATTGGTGGAATATTTGGTTCAATATAGTATTTATAGTCTATTGCATCTGCTTTAGAACGCATTAGATATGTCTTTAACTGTTTTTCATCAAATCTTCTTGTTTCCTGTTCTACTATTTTTCCACTATCTAAAATTTCAGTTTGTCTTTTTATTTCAGATTCTATTGCAAGTCTAACATTATTAAAACTATTAATATTTTTCATTTCTGTTCTAGTACCTAATGTATCATCTTTTGAAAGTGATATATTTACATCTACTCTCATTTCTCCTCTATCAGTACGCGCTTCAGATACACCAGTATATAAAAATATTCCTTTAAGTGTCTCTAGAAATGTAATAGCCTCATCTGCAGAATGTAAAGATGGAGTTGTAACAGTTTCAAGTAAAGGTACTCCTGCTCTATTATAATCTAATAAAGAATAATCTGAAAAGTGTTCCATAGAAGCAGTATCTTCCTCTAGATGTATATCGTGTATTCCAACTTTTATATCTTTCCCATCTACATTAATCATTACATATCCATCTATTCCTACAGGTTTAGTCATCTGTGTAATTTGATATCCTTTAGGTAAATCTGGATAATAATAATTTTTTCTATCGAACATAACTACATCAGGAGTCTTACAATTTAACGCAAGAGCCATCATTAATGATTTTCTGAATGCTTCTTTATTTAATACAGGAAGTACACCAGGAAATCCTAAATCTACTGTATCTATATTTTCATTAGGATATTCAGAATATGAATTTTTAGCCCATGAAAAATTTTTAGAATTAGTATTAATCTCACAATGTACTTCTAATCCTATTGTAACATTATACATCATATTCCTCCTTTATTAAATTTTTATATCCTAATTCTTCTTCTATTTTATTTGCAATATTTAATGTAAGAGAATCTTTGAAACATGCACCTGTAATATTTAGACCAATAGGCATATTATTTACCATTCCATTAGGTATTGTTATACTAGGAAATCCACCAAAATTTGCTATAGCCATATGATTTTCTAGTATAAGATATCTATCACTCATTCTATCAATTTCACTATCAAATTTAGGAGCAATTCCTCCACTAGCAGGTAATATCATAGCATCATATTTTTCATAAAATTCGTTCATTTTATCTACTATTATTCTTCTTAATCTTTGTGCATTTTTAAATAGTCTTTCTTGATTTTCTCTTTGAAGTATATAACTACCCTGTATAAATCTTCTTTTTATAAGTTCTGAAAATCCTTTAGTTCTAGCATCAAACATTATTTCATTAATATTTTTTCCTTCTCCTCTTGGACCAAATATTATTCCAGTTAAATTAGAATTATTACTTGTAGCCTCCGCACAACTAATTGTCATATAAGAAGGATATATAGCCTTTAATAATTTTTCATCTACAGAAACTTCATCGACTTCAAATCCTAATTTTTTACACTTTTCAACTGTCTCATAAAATTTATTTAAAACTGATATAGTTTCTTCTCCTGCATCTTTATATAAATTTAAATCAACTACTTCTTTTATGTAAAATAATTTTTTACCTTTTATATCGTTATCTAGATTGTCTACATAATTAATATTTTCATCAGGTAAAGATGTCATATCTCTTTCATCTTTTCCTTTTATTATATCTGTAACAATAGCAGTATCTTTTACATTTCTAGCAAATACTCCAACATGATCTAAACTTGAAGCAAATGCAAATAAGCCATATCTAGATATTCTTCCATATGTAGGTTTAAATCCAACTACTCCTCCAAATGCAGCAGGTTTTCTTATAGAATCTCCCGTATCAGAACCTATTGAAAATGGAACTATACCAAGTGCGACTGAAGCGGCAGATCCAGAAGAAGAGCCCCCTATTTGTCTAGATGGATCCCAAGGATTTTTAACACTTCCTGTATGTCCTGTTGTACCTGTTCCACCCATTGCAAGTTCATCTAATACAGTTTTTCCAACTAATACTGCTCCAGCATCTTTTAACTTTTTATACACTGTTGCATCATATACTGGTATATAATCTTTAAGAATATTTGATGAAGCCGTAGTTAGTATACCTTTAGTAGAAAAATTATCTTTTAATGCATATGGAATACCATCTATAAGAGTATCAGATTTAGTGTAATACATATTATCCATTATAGTAACAAATGAATTAAATTCATCTTGATATTTATGCGCTTTTAAAATAGCCTCATTAAATAAATCAGTATGTGTAGTTTTATTGTTATCTAAATCATTTCTTAAATCCATAATACTTTTCATTATTCCACCACCTTTGGAACTTTTATTTGATTTGCTTTTGTATCGTGAGCATTCTTTAAAACTTCCTCATTTGTTAAGGTATTATTTGCTATATCTTCCCTATAATCAGCATGATATATAACATATGGAAAAACACAAGGCTCTACATTTTCTATTCCATCAAATTTACCTATTATTTCCATATGTTTTTCTATTGTTTCAAATTCTTTTAAAGTTCTATCATAACCTTCATCATCCATATCAAACATCAATTTTGCTGCATATACTTTTAAATCATCCTTTGTTACCATAATTTCCTCCTAACAAATAAAAAACAAGTCATAAGACTTGTACTATTTAAAATGGCGCCTCTTGTAGGACTCGAACCTACGACCTAACGGTTAACAGCCGTGCGCTCTACCGACTGAGCTAAAGAGGCATAAATGGCGCTCAATGTAGGACTCGAACCTACGACCTAACGGTTAACAGCCGTGCGCTCTACCGACTGAGCTAATTGAGCATAGTTTTGTAGCATTTAAATAGCAAGTCTATTGGGACGAACTATTCCGCGGTGCCACCCAAATTGTCAAATTGACCACTCTACCGATTATTAAAATCGTATAATGATAACGGATTATATCCGATTAATCCTACTTTATTCAAATTAATAACTCATGAGTGTTATTCATAATATACTTGTTGTTAGTTTCCACCATTCTAACTCTCTTTAAACAGTATCTATTATTACTCGTCTCAATCAACGCATTTAACAATTACTACTTAATTATAGATTAGATTTAATATTTTGTCAATACTAAACTAACCATTATTAATATATTCATTTACTTCTATGTTATTGCAATATTCCATTATTTAAGTTATAATTTTTTTGGTGATGAAATGAAATCTATAAAAGATAATGTAGAAAATACATTAATCATAAATAAATCAAAATTTATAACTAAATTATTTTTTATAAATACTATAGATGAAATAGATAATATCTTAAATGATATTAAAAATAACTATAAAGATTCAACCCATATATGTTATGCATATATATTAGATAATTATTCAAAATGTTATGATGATAAAGAACCTAATGGTACTGCCGGACTACCTATATTAAATGTATTAAAGAAAAACAATTTAGAACATATACTTGCAGTAGTTATAAGATATTTTGGAGGTATAAAATTAGGTGTTGGTGGTCTTACAAGAGCATATTCTAATTCCATAATAGAAGCACTTAAATTAACTAATATTATAAATTTAAAAGAGGCTTATTTAGTTGAAATAGAATTTAGTTACGATAACTTAAAATTATTAGATTATATATTAAAAGATAAAAATATTTTTGATAAATCATTTAATGATACTATAACTTATAAATTTTATTTAGATATAAATGAATTAAATTTTATACCTGAACTTGAAAAAGTAGTTATACATGTATCTATAAAAGATAAGACTTTAGTCACACTAGACTAAAG
>CANRAQ010000060.1 GCA_947628725.1 uncultured Bacilli bacterium
TTCATCATCCAAAGATTTTTCGTTCTTATTTGTGTCATCAGTTGTATATTGTTTTTTTGATGAACTTACAACATTTAAATTTTGATTAGATTTTTTATATGAATCAACTAATGCATCATTACCTAAAACTTGTTTAATTAATTTTTTAGCTTCAATAATACTACTTTCATCAGGTTCCATTACATATAATAATTGATTATATGTATATGTATAATTATAAGAATCTGTACCATCTAAACTATAAGAAGTAACTGTCCATGGTGACATATCATCTATCTGCATTTTTATTAATGACAATATCTTTTCAGTACTCATATTAGTTTGATACTTACCATCAACAGCGCTTAATAAAGAATTATATTTTGTAATTATTGCTTTACTAGAGACTTTTTTAATTAAAGCATCTATTAGAGCTTGTTGATTTTTACCACGTTGTCTATCCCCATCAACAAACGCTTTTCTAGTACGAGCAAAGTCCAATGCCTGCTCACCATTTACTTTATTATAGCCTTCTTTAAAATCAAAATTTGAGTAAGAAGTAAAGGTATAGTCTGAATATACTTCTACTCCATTTAAGGCATCCACTATATCTATTACTGAAGTAAAATTAACTTTCAAATAATAATTTATCTTTAATTCAAGTAAATCCTCGACAGTTTGAACAGATGTATCTATTCCATAAATTCCAGCATGCGCCAATTTATCCCTAGTACCAGTAGTACCATGTAATTGAACATAGTAGTCTCTTGGTATTGATATAAGCAATATACCTTTTGTAGACGGATTTACTACCATAACAATATTTACATCACTTCTTGAAACTGAACTTATTTTTCCATATGTATCAATTCCACTTATATAAATTGCAAAAGAATCTTTAACTACATTTACATCTTTTAATGTAGATTCAGTCTTTATTTGTATGTAAAAACTATATATCTTTTTTATACTATTAGAAAATGTTTGATCTTCTTCCTTCAATATTTCAAGTACTGAATCTTCTATTACAATAGCATCTATTTTTTCATCAAGTAGGCCATTTCCTAAATTATTTAAATCATCATATTCCTTATATGTAACATCTACCTTTTTACTTAATTTTTTATTTGCCTGCTCTGATCCCATAGAATTTTTATAATATCCTACTTTTTTACCTTTTAATTGTTTTAACTTATCGTAATCACTATCTTTTAAAACTATTACAGAATAATTTTCAATTTTATAATTTGTCGCACCATTGCCATTTAATACAAGTATTGTTCTTCCAAGATAAAATGAAATAACTAACATTATAAATATACCTACCAAAGTAAAAAATGATATAACCGCTTTTACTTTCTTTTTAAGCCTTCTTAAATTCAGGCATAAAGCATTAAAAACAACAAATACTAATAAAATAATCAATATTAAAAATAAATACTTCTTTGGTAATAAATTTATATAACATAACAAAATGCAAAAAATTAATGAAACTATCACTAACACTATGCTTAACTTTTGATAATTATCTTTTTTTCTTTTCATATTCTTTGCCATATACATCACTATATAAGTATAACATAAATTATATCTTTTTTATTAAAATTAAAAAAATAAATTAAAAAATATGTTTCATTTTACATATTTTTTATATTGATTCAAAAAATATTCATCAGTCATACCAGATATATAGTCAATAACCTTTCTAGCATTACTAGTATTTTTCAAGTATTCATTTGACATATCATTTAAAAAAGCAGTAAATATATCTTCATTTTTACTATTATTAGATAATTGTCTAATATATAAATTAAATAGATAATCAAATTTATTTTCTAATAATTTTAATTCCTCATCACTATTTGCTTTTAAATAAATATTCTTATAATTAAATTTAATTAATTCATTAAGTGAATTAAATATTTTACTTGACATACATATGCAATTTTTATTATAACTATTTTCAATTATATCTAGTATTATAGTATTTACAATTTGTGAATTATTATTACCTAGTACATCGACAATTTCATTAGGTATGTCATCTCTTTTTAATCTACCTATTCTTATTGCATCCTCGATATCTTGACCAATATATGCGATAACATCACTAATTCTAACTACACATCCTTCAAGTGTCATAGGTTTAACATTTTTTAAAATTTCAGAATTAGTATAACTTTGTTCATATTCATATAAAAATTCTTCTTTAGATTTATTTATAGGTTTATATTGTAAATCTATATGTTCCCCGTTATGACAGAATATAGCATCCAATACCTGTAAAGATACATTTAATCCATTTCCATTATTTTCTAAATCCATTATATATCTTACACTTTGAACATTATGATTAAAGTATCCTTCCCCATTTTTCAAACTCAAATCATTTAAAAATTTTTCACCAACATGTCCAAAAGGTGTGTGTCCTAAGTCATGGCCTAAACTTGCAGCCTCGATCAAATCCTCATTTAGATTAAGAGCCCTACCTATAGTTCTTGCTATTTTACTTACAAATTGAACATGTATGATTCTTTTACTAATCATATCATTATCTGAATTTGAAAACACCTGTGTTTTATCAATATATCTTTTATATGCTAAAGAATATAAAATTTTATCTGCATCCCTAAAAAATGAAGGTCTAATATCATCAGTCATTTTTTTAAATCTTATTGCCTCGCTATTTTTACATGCATACTGTGATAATAAATCATCATTTTTATTCATATTTTTTAATATATCATCAGTCATAAAATCACCAAATTAATTATACCACTATAGATACAAAAATAAAATATTTTTACAACAAAAAATCGTTGATTTGCCTTTAAAAACCAACGATTTTTTATTATTTAAAGTTGAAAAGTTCAACTCAAATTTCAAATGGTCGGGAAAACAGGATTTGAACCTGCAACCCCTTGGTCCCAAACCAAGTGCTCTACCAAGTTGAGCCATTTCCCGATAATAATGGTGCGCTCGAAGGGATTCGAACCCCTGACCTTTTGGTTCGTAGCCAAACACTCTATCCAGCTGAGCTACGAGCGCATTTGCTACGTTTATCCCATTACACACGTTGCGTAACACCATTAATATTACCATGTATTTTAATTTAAGTCAATATTTTTAGACAAAAATGTTAAAAACTATTGACGTATGAATTATTATATTACAATTAAATTTATGCTATTACATTATATTTTTATACATTTAAATAAAAATTTGTAACAATGGTATTAAAGTAATGATATAATTAAATTGGATGGAGGTGCTATATGTATTTTTATAATGAAATACAAAAATTAACTAAAGGTAAAAAAACAAGAATTTATGTTGATATGGATGGCGTTATTGCATCATATAACTTTGGTAAGCCACTAGATTTTAAAAATAAGCGTCCATTAACTACAAATATAAAAACTTTAAATAAATTATGCGAATTAGAAAATATTGAATTGTTTATTTTATCAGTATGTAAATTAAATTATCAAATAAAGGAAAAGAATGATTGGTTGGATAAATATGCACCATTTTTTGATAAAGATAAACGAATTATTATATCAAAAGAAAATAATCCATCTGTTGAATCTAAAGAGTTAAAATTAAATTATCTAAAAAGTTTAAATCTAAATAAACAAATAATTTTCATAGATGATGATAATGAAATTTTAAAATTCATTCATAGTAATATAGAAAATATAATCTTATTTCAAGATTCAGAATTAGTTGATTAAAAACATATAAATAATTAAAATGTAAATAAAGTGTTTTATATCATTATCTTATAAAAATATATTACTATTTTAATATTTAAATGTTATAATTAATTCATAATATAGAGGTGAATGAAGTTTATGAATTTAAAAGATATTCTTTTGAGACAATTTAATGGTTTAGATCCCACAAAAATTAACGAATTAATAAACTCACTTAAAATAGTATGTGAAAAAAATAATTCTGATTTATCCAATTTACATTTTGTAGATTATGGTGAAAGTTCAGTAGTGTTTGAACTAAATAATCAAATTATAAAATTAACTTTTAATGAGTACGACAAACATCCGTCTATGAAGGAATATGTATCTCACAGTAATAAAATTTTACAACCAAACTTCGAACAAATTATAGACGATGTTAAACTATGGGGATATACTGCTAAAATACTCGGATTTAAAAAATTATCATTAGATAATATAACTGATGAAGATGTACTAAATATGTATGTCGATTTAAGAGATGATGGATATCTATGGTACGATACCAAGAAAGAAAATATAGGTAAAGATGCCGATGGTAAATGCTACTTGATAGATTATGGTGAATTAATTTATATAAATGATTTAGATAATTATAATTTAAATAAAGAATTAGAAACTCATAGGATTGTTAAAAATGAATTAGATAGTTATTATTCAAGCATAAAAGAAAATAATCAATACAAAACAAGATAGATATTTAGTAGCATATTTTATTATAATCATACTATCATTTTTAAGATAATAAAACCATCTAATTTCAATAATAGTTAATTTAAGATGTAATCATAAGGATATATTTGATTAGTGCAATCAAATGTATCCTTTTTATTATTTATATTACAAATCTTTTAATTTTTCAAAATTTTCTGGTAAATGCATTACTGATAATAATTGATTTCTATTAAGTGAACCTATTTCTTTATCATATTTAGTTATTAAGTTTGATAAATTATCTATTAAATTATTAAATTTGTGTTTACTTGAAAAGAACTTAATAGATATTAAAATAGCAACTAAATCTTTTTTACCTTGTATTATATTATTATTTTTATCTGTTTTTAAATTAAATTCTCTATGATATTTGGTCGTTTTAATACCTAACTTATCATCTATAAAAGATAAAAGTATATCATCATGGCAACATATATTTCTTACTCTAACAAGTAACCTTAACATATTAGCGACTTCACTACTACTTATTCTTTCACTAGTTAATTTGCTTTTCATATAATCTTTATCATTATTTTTAGATACATAAAACATATCACGAATTATACCAAATGATAATATTTTCATATATACCCATAAAGGAATAAATGAATGATTATCTCTATAAAACATAACTGCTTTATTTTTATTACCAAAATCATTTAATTGTTTATCTAAATTAGATAATGTATCAGATAAATAATTATTTGAAATATCATAATTATTATTATTTAAAATATCATCAATTTTAAATCCATACCTTAAACTATAATTATTTGTGTAAATAGTTTTTAATTTTTGTTCTATTTCAAGTATTGGATCTAAAATAATTAGTTTTAACATTTTATCAAAAAGATATAGTGAATATATATCTTCAAATGAAGTATTATTTTTATAAGTTCATCAATATTTTTAAATGCAAACTTATAACCCATAATAAAATAATAATTATTAGTTTCTAAAATATTTCTAACATTACCTTCATTTTTAATATTAATACTTTTAGATTTAATATTATTTATTAATTCATCTATAGTTAAAAATATTTTTTCTGCCATATTATCTTCACCCGTAATCATTATAGCAGAAAAAGACACAAAAGAATAATCTTTTGTGTGCTCACTTGCAGGAAATTATATTCCTACACTACTAATATATTCAAATATTAAATAAATATACAAAAAAGACTGGAAGACCGTAGTCTTTTCCAGTGCTCACATACAAATGATATCAAAAATTTATATTTTTGTCAAATTATTTTTTGAGTGTAATACCATTAAGAAGTTGGTATATAAATATTAATTTAATTGCCTTATAAATGAATCTAATTCTTTTTTT
>CANRAQ010000061.1 GCA_947628725.1 uncultured Bacilli bacterium
AACATAGTTGCTCTACAAATTTGATTATCAAGTGAATAATATGATATATCTAAATCTAATTTTTCATTATTTTTAAAATATACTCTACTATTTTTATATGGTCCTTTTTCTTTATATGATTCTATTTTATTTAAAGCAATCCATGTTGATTGTTGATTTCTTATAGAATTAGTTGGAAAAAATATTATATTTCTACTTTCTTCTATTATTATTGGCGATTTTGATTTAATACCTGTTAAATATTTAGTTCCAGCACATCTACCTTCATAAGAACTTCCATAAAATTCACAATTTTCTTTAATTATTGCATTAGCAGATTTCTCTACTACATATTTACCTTCTTCTTCATATACTTCTGTAATATTATTATCCAAAGGTACAATAGCTAAAGTAGATGAATTTATTTCATAATTTTTCATACACTACCCCCTTTCTTGCTAACTCTTATACTACTTGATCATGTCGAAATTTTTTGAATTATGTCGATAATATCAAAAAAATTCAAAAAAAAATACAAAAATCAACATATTTTTTGTATTTTTTAATAAATTTATTAATTTTTTATATTTTTAGTATGTTCTTATAGGTAATATTAATTGAGTTAAATCATCATTATTTACATAATTTATTATTATTGGTTTTATTTCACCATTAAATGATAATTCAATCTCTTCACTACTAAATGTTCTAATCGCATCCATCATATATTTAGAGTTAAATGAAATTTTTATTTCACTATCATTATTTTTATTAATTTTTAATTTTTCTTCTACATTTCCTATTTCAGGTATATTAGATGAAATAATCATAATATCTTTTTTAGTTTCTAATTTAATTATATTTTTTTCCTCATTATTTGTTAATAAAGAAGCTCTATCAATAGCATTATAAAAACTATTTAAATCTACTACAATTTTTAAATCAAAAGATTCTGGAATTAACTTATTTGTATCTGGATAATTACCATTTATTAATCTAGTCATAATTATTAAATTTTTTAATTTAAATATAACTTTATTATTAAATATATGCATTTCTAATTTTTCATCATCTTCATTTAATAATTTAACAATTTCATTTAAATTTCTATTTGGAATAATAATATCCACATCATTTTCTACTTTAGAATCTAATTTAATTCTCTTTTTAGATAATCTATATGAATCTGTTGCAGTAACTTCTATTAAATCTTCTTTTATTTTAAAATTAATACCAGTTAAAATAGGTCTACTTTCTTGCATAGAAGTAGCAAATATAGTTTGATTTATAGTAGTTTTAAAAACATTTTTATCTATATATATAGGTTTATCAGTAAACTCTAAATCTATTTCAGGAAAATCATGTACATTATTACAATTTAATTTAAATGATGATGAATCAGTAGTTATAAGAACTTGTGAATCTATAATTTCTTCTATATTTACAAATTCATTATCTAATTTTTTAATAATATCATATATATATCTACCTGATACTAATATTTCCCCTATTTCATCAATCTTTTCTATTTCATTATTACTTATAAAAGATTTAATAGCTAATTCATTATCTGTACTAATTAAATATAAACCTTCTTCTGTTAATTCAAATTTAATACAATTTAAAGTTGGTATTAAATTTTTAGTAGATATACCTTTTATAACGTTATTTAAATGTTCCATTAATATTTTTTGTTTAATTTTAAATTTCATCTTATTACCTTCTTTTCTATATTATTATTTTTATTAGTGTTCATAATGTTCATAACATTACAAAACCCTTTATATTCTTTAAATAGATATATGTGTATAAAAAGTTAATAATTAAAAATAATTTACATTTATCGTATTTCATTTATAATTTTTTGAATTTCGTTATTTAAATTATCATTTTTAAGTAATTCTTTTTTTATTTTATCTACTGCATGCATTACTGTAGTATGATTTTTTCCACCAAATTGAATACCTATTTTAGTAAGATTTTCATCTAAATAAACTCTACATATGTACATAGCAATTTGTCTTGGAATAGCTATTTCATTATTTCTTTTCTTACTAAGTAATTGTTCAGGAGTTAAATTATAGTGATCACATACTATCTGTAAAACTTGATCCATTTTATTTTTAGATACAACAGTTTTTACAAAATAATCTTTTAGTGCTTCTACTGCAAGATCTAAATTAATATCAGAACCATTCATCATAGTAGCGTAAGCAAATACACGAGTTATAGCTCCTTCTAATTTACGAACATCCCCTATGCAGTTACTTGCTATATACTCTTTTACATCTTCAGGAACTACATTTATAAGTTCATTATTTTCAATTTTCTTATTAAGTATAGACATTCTTAATTTAAAATCAGGTGGTAAAATATTTACTTGTAATCCCCAATTAAATCTTGTCTTTAATCTCTCTTCTAATTTTTTTATATCATCAGGTGATCTATCTGAAGATATTATAATTTGTTTATCATTATTATATAATTCATTAAAAGTATTAAAAAATTCTTGCTGTGCGCTAGTTGCGCCTACTAAATTATGTATATCATCTATTATTAATACATCAATATCTCTATATTTATTTTTAAATTGTTTGATAGCGTCTAGATTATTTGAACCTGAATTTTTTCTACATATATCAACAAAATCAGAAACAAAATTATCACAAGTTATATATAAAACTTTTTTATTACTATTTTTTATAATATAATTACCAATAGAATGCATCAAATGAGTTTTTCCAAGTCCACTTGATCCATATATAAATAAAGGATTATACATTTTACCAGGTTGCTCTGCAACTGCAAGTGCGCTAGTTGCTGCAAATTTATTACTTGGCCCTATCATAAAATTTTCAAAAGTATATTTAGAATCTAAATTAGATTCATATATTTCATTATTAGGTACACCAATTATTTCTGTACTTTCAGTTAAATTATTTTCAACTTCCTCTTGAACTACATAATTAAATTTAAAATTAGATCCAGTTATTTCAGTAAAAGTTTCTTCAATTATATCATTATAATTTTCACTTAAATTTTTTTTATGTATATGATAAGGAACCAATACAGTTGCAGTATTATTATTTAAATCAATTAATTTAGTTTCAGAAAACCAAGTATCATAAGCAATATCTGATATTTGAACTTTAATTTTTTCAAGAAATGAATTCCAAATATTATTTAAATCCATAATACTAACCTCCTAAACCATATATATAACTATATTTTACAATATTTTTCATTTAAAAACAATAAAATATGTGCATAAATAAACAAAAATGATAAATAAAAATTTATGAACATCTATCAATTTATATAAAAAGTAAAAATAAAAGTTATCAACATACTTTTTAAACATAAAAATGCTTTAAAATAATAAATTAATATAATTTATCAACAAAAATGTGCATAACTAATATAATTTTAAATTATTAACATATTATTATCAATGTTCATAAGTTAATAATTTTGTGCATAATTATTAAAAAGATACAGTATAAGACAAAAAATTAAAAGTTATAAAAAAAATTTAAAGTTAAAATAATTGACAAAACAATAAAAAATATATATAATTTATAGAGCAAGCAGAAAAATTATAGTTATGGAGGTGTAATAATGAAAAGAACATATCAACCAAATAATCATAGAAAAAGTAAAAAATTAGGTTTTTTAGCTCGTATGAAAACTGATATAATTAATAATAGAAGAAGAAAAGGACGTAAAGTTTTATCTCACTAATATTCCACTGATTCGTCAGTGGTTTTCTTTTCTAAATAGAGGTGACTAATGAAAAAAATAAATATATTAAAAAATAGTCGAGATTTTGATAGAATAATAAAAAATAATAGACCATATAAATATAAGGAATACATTATATATCTTGAAAGAACTAATGATGATATATATAAATTTGGAATATCAGTAGGTAAAAAAATAGGTAATGCAGTTAGAAGAAATAAAGTAAAAAGACAAATAAAAAGTATAATTGATAAAAATAACTATCAAAATAACTTTAATTGTATTATAATAGTTGGTAGGGGAATTAATGAAAAAAATTATAGTGAAATAGAAAAAGATTTATTAATTTGCTTAAAAAATATAAATATCATAAAGGAGAAATAGAATGAAAAAAAATAAAAAACTTATAATTTTGCTTTTAGTTTCAATATTTTTAATTACAGGATGTACTAAACAACTTAAAGACGCTAAAGGTAACATAATAAAAGATGAGGATACAAATCAAGTATTAATAGAAAATGTATTATGTCAGCCAACTGAATTAAAAGATGAATATGAAAAGGCTATAGCAAAAAAAGAAAAAGATATAAAGAAACAATATGAAGATGGTGATATATCAAAGAAAGACTATAATAAAAAAATAAAAAGTTTATTAGATGTTGATAAATTACCTGTATGTTCAGAAATATCAGTAGTAGAAGGTGGATATGAAACATTTTGGACAAGTGTATTCGTAAAACCACTTGCATGGGTAATGGTTCAAGCAGGAAAAATTTTATTTAATAATTATGGTCTAGCTATAATAGTAGTAACACTATTAATAAGATTAATAATTTTCCCATTTACAATTAAGAGTTTAAAACAAGCAGAAAATATTAAAAAGGCAAAACCAAAATTAGATAAAATAGAAAAAAAATATGCTAATAAAAATGATCAACAATCAATGATGCAAAAATCAAATGAGATGATGGCAGTATATAAAGAATATAAAATTAATCCTATGTCAGGATGCTTAATCAGTTTTATACAAATTCCACTTTTCTTTGCATTCTATGAAGCATTAAATAGATTACCATTATTATTTGAAGGAAGTTTCCTAGGATTTAGAATGGGTATGACACCTTTAGCTGGTGCAGGAGATGGACATTGGTTATATTTAATTTTACCTATAATAGTTGGTATCGTAACTTATTTCTCATTCAAAATGAATAAAAATAGTATGGGTAGTGAAGATCAATTAAAACAAATGAATATGATGTTTAATATAATGATAGTAATGATTTTTATAACTTCATTTAGTATGTCTACATCAATAATAATATATTGGGTTGCTAGTAGTGTATTTACAATATTACAAAATTTGATAGTTAAAAGGAGTAAATAAATATGATTAATGTATATAAATTTGAAGATGAAACTGAAGAACAATGTAGATTAAAATGTTTAGATGAATTAGATGTATATAACAATGAAATTTTAACAAAAGAATATGTAGAAGATGAAAAATACAAAATGGAAGTAGTAAAAAAATCAGATGTAAAAGATTTTATAAGAGATTACTTAATAGAAGTAACAAAAAATATGGGTCTTGAAACTAAATTAGAGATAAACGAAGAAGATAATGTATTTAGTGTTAAAATGTTTTCAAATAACAATCCTATATTAATAGGAAAAGATGGTAGAACATTAACATCACTTCAAAATTTAATTAGACAAACATTAAGTAATCAAATAAAATTTAATGTTAAAGTAAATTTAGATGCTTCTAATTATAAAATGAAAAAAGAAAGATTTTTTGAAAAAGACATTAAAAATATAATAAATGAAGTTTTAAAAACAAAGGATGAAATTAAATTAGATCCTATGAATTCTTATAAAAGAAGAATAGTACATTCAGTTGCTAGTGAATATTATAATATAGAAACTGAAAGTTTTGGTGAAGAACCAGATAGATATGTTGTAATAAGATATGTAGAAAAATAATATACCAAACAAGGTATATTTTTCTTTTAATTTTTGATATAATAACACCGTTGGAGTGA
>CANRAQ010000062.1 GCA_947628725.1 uncultured Bacilli bacterium
GATAACTATAAATTATCTTTTGTTTTTGAATTGAGGAAAAAATGGATACGATATTTGTAAAACAGGTGAACAAATTTATACGAGATAAACGTCCTTATATTACTAATAGTAATCTCTGTGACATATTTCAGTCTGGTGATTTACTTGAAATCGGTTTTAAAAGTAAACAATGTAAAAATGATTTTACAGGTTCTTGCATTATGTGCGATTACGGACGTTCATACAAAGTAGGGACAATTCAAGCATATCTCGAAGAAATGAATTTAATTCTCAAAACACACAGTAAAGGTATTAGATATTTACTATTATGCAGTAATGGCAGTATTTTAGATAAATATCAAATTAGTACAGAGTTGTTGATTGAAATTTTAAAAAAAGCACAGCACTGTAATATCCCTAATATAATTATTGAAACTCACTACCAAGATGTCACCATTGATAGACTTAATTTAATAAAAAGCATAATTAATAAACCTGTTATAATTGAAATGGGACTTGAAACTGTTAATCCAAAGTATCAAAAAACACTATTCATGAAGGGTATTAATTTAGAACAGTATACAAAAACAATTAATAGAATCCAAAGTTATGGCTTTGATGTTGAACTTAATTTGATGTTAGGATTGCCTTTTCTGTCAAGGAAAGAACAACTAGAAGATACAATACAATCCATTAATTGGGCAATCTGTCACAAATGTACTCCTGTTGTTTTTCCCATTAACATCAAACCGCATACTTTGTTAAGATATGCTTATGATAAAGGATTTTATCAACCAGTCTCAATATGGCTATTAATACTTTTACTGGACAGCCTAGAGCCTAATGCGTTGAGTTGTACATTAATTGCTTGGTATGGAAACAGGGATGAGTCATATCCTGATGATATTCAAACAATTCTACCTGAATCGTGTGATAATTGCAGAAATTTATTTGTCTCATTCGTTCAGAAATTCTTGAATACAAAAGATTATCATAAACGAAAGTTGTTACTAAAAAAACTGATTAACAATTCAACATGTACATGCTATCAAAAGATAAAACGAGAGATTAAACAGTCAAAAAATAATTTTGATGAAAATTATAGTCACTTCTATTTACAGCTACAAAAGGATTTCGGTAAAATAATTAGTGAGGGAACAAATAAATGATAAATCAAAATATTATTTGGATTGGTATTCAAGAATCAGAAATTGCACAGACAGCAACTTTATTTTCAGGATCTATTACTATTTTTGGAACAAATAAAAATGGTAATTATGCATTTGATAAGGAATATAATCTACGCTACAACTATAATATAGATAACGATTTATGGATTGATTTTGTTAATCAGTCAGCTCGTAAAATTATACAGCATTATCCAAACTGTTTATTTATACTTTACTATCCTATGGATGTTACATACTACGACCATATAGTTACCGAACGTATAATATGTTCAAATGACATACATGAATTAGATTTGTGGGATAATAAGTTCAGGTGCAGAGATTGGATTGGAAATGATATTCCAACTATAAAAAACAAAGTCTGTTATTCAGAAAAAATCAAGGAAAATATTCCTGATAAATTGCTTGACGGACAAAAATTTGTTGTGCAAGGTGAGTATTCTTGTGGAGGTTCAGAGACTTGGTTGTTAACAAAAGACAGCCTGTATGACGTTTTTGCGAAATTAGAATCCAAAAAAAAATACTCTATTTCACCATATATAAAGAACAATATCTCTGTCAATATCCATCTCATAATATATCAAAATGAAGTATTACTATTTCCACCATCCATTCAACTTATTTCAAATAATTCACTTTATTTTAATTATCAAGGTGCTGATTTTATTACTTATCATCATCTTCCGAAAAAAATCCGAAACAAAGTACAGCACTATTCTTCAATTATAGGTGAACGATTGCGTAGGAGCGGTTATCGTGGCGTTTGCGGAATAGATTATATCATAACTCAATCTGAAGTGTTTTTTTTAGAAATAAATCCACGCTTTCAATCATCTACATTCTTACTGAATTTTGCCTTACAAGACGTAGGACAAAACATCAGCATTCAACATTTGCATATGGATGCGTTTATGCATACTAAATGTCAATTTTCAATTCCATCATTAAAGGTCAATTATAGCTTTTATAAATATTTTTATTCATATGATAATGAGACAGCTTTGAAGTATTTTGAAAAGAATGCAAAAGCATTTGACGAGGTTTTGTATATAAGTGATAACCTTTCTTGGAATTCGGAGTTAGAAGATGGAACTTATTTGTACAAACTAGTTTTTAAACGAAACATTAGTGCAATTTCACACGATTTCAGCTTGATTATTCATCCGAATCTACTTATCGACAAATGTATTGCGGAACTTCAAAATTTAGAAAGCCAAATGCTTGAGTTAAAAATTATGCTTCTTTCACACGGTATTACGATGTCTTTAGATGCAATAGAATATTTAGAACAAACTAGCGGTATCAACTATGAAGAGTTTAGTGCACTAGACTTGACTATAAATAATAAATATTATATTAATGCACCATATAAAACTAACCTTACACAGTTGAGTCCATTTCAAATCAAAATTAAAAATAATACAACTTGGTTGTTTTATTATGATACAAAATTAGCACTAGCTAATATACGAGGAATAGATACGCTTTCAAGCAAAATATCAAGGAGTGGCATTAAATATTCAGAATTTACTTATCTTGGACAAGACCGGTTGAGGATTTTTCACAGACTCGGATGTTTTTTCAAACAAAAGGAATGTGGTTGTGGATTTTGCGATTTGGAAAATGATAATCGTAAATTGACATTCGAAACAATTAAAGAAGCAATTAATGCATATGAAAATTCTCCTAATATTCATCATTATTTGATAGGTGGTGGTGCTCAATATCCGCAGGATGATTTTAAATCTATTTGCACTATTGCAGAATATTTGAAAAATAAAGATAGTAAGTCTATCTATCTTATGTCCCTACCTCCTGCAAACAAACGTACTTTAAATAAGTTGAAACAAGCAGGTATTACGGAGGTTTCTTTTAATATTGAAATATTTGATCGAAAAATTGCTAAATCATATATGCCTGGGAAAGGTGAAATCCCAATACAAGTATACTTTGACGCTCTAAAGTACGCCGTAAAACTTTGGGGGAAAAATGGTAGTGTACGTACTATTTTTATTGTTGGATTAGAGTCTAAAGATTCGTTATTAAAGGGAATTGAAAAAGTATGTAAGATAGGAGTTTCCCCAATACTTTCACTATTCAAACCTATAGAAAATACTCGACTGAGTCATTTATTGCCTCTGCCAGACGATGAGATCCTTGATATTGTAATACGGACAGAACAATTGTGCAAGCGGTATGGTGTCACATTAGGCCCAAACTGTATTTATTGTGAGGACAATACATTAAAAATTACACTATAGTCAGTTATATAGACAGATGTTACTATAATTGCACTTATAATAAATAAAAAACAAAATACTACTGCATATTTTAAAATTTTATGTTCTAATATTTTTTTATAGAGAGCAATTATGTTATATGGTAAAGGAATATAAAAGTTAGGTTGTTTATCAAGGAGTTTTCCACATTCAAAATAGTTATTATAATTTCGCTGTTCATTATTTAAATAACAAAGATATTCTGGAATGAATTTTTTAATTCTAAAAATTTGAACAATACACGGTACATCTCGGAAATCAACATCCAAGGCTGGTACAATAATCTCAAGACTTTGTGAATCATTGTTTCCACTATAAAGTTTATAACATGCACTATCAATATAGTAATTATTGTTTTTTTTGCTTTTTATTGTATAATATGAACATCTGTGTAAAAACTCCCACCCAGATATTCTTCGACCATTTAAATAACGATTTTCCAAGAGATGTAAGTCGTTATCATACTTTTTCAAACAATTTGACTCTAACAAACTTAGTACTGTAATTAGCGCAGAAAAAACAGTAACAATAGAAGCTCCAACTGAAACTGCATTCAGGTAAATTCCCTCTGTTGTTTCTAACATAATAATTTTAAAAAAATAATGTGTAATCAAAATAATTATAAAAAATATAACAATAAAAGCTATACATTTCAATGCAATAAACATATAGTGTTTTTCACGATTATATACAGGAATGTCCGTAGTAGAATATTCTGCTTCTCTAAATTCCGGATATTTCATCTTGAGTACCTCCCGCTGAAATAGCAAACAACTTTTTATTTATATAATAATTCTTATCACCAGGTTGAAGAAGTTCATCACAACATTCTACATAATACTCCATTAACTCAAGTTCTATACCATCATTTTTTAATTCCTCGCGACATTTCACAATAGAATTTACTGTATCCTGTATCATAACAGTATCTTTACACTGTAATTGCAGACTATTTATTAGTGGATAGTCATTACAATTGCTAACTGGAACTCCCGTTAGAATTAAAAAAGAATTCAAAATTGGCGAGAATAAACTAACATCTCCATATACTTTCACATTGATAAGAAGTGGTGAATTTTGTGCAAGATTAAAAGATGTATATACTTTGTCTGTATTGTTGGGTTTTGCGATTTTTTGGAATTGGTGTATCAAATTTGAAAATCTCATACTATATTCAATACCAATATTTGCTTTGATTTTGATTGTAATTTTTGGATCTTTCCTCCTGCTAAAAAGAATGTTTCGTATTTCTCCTATATTTCGAACAAAGCTCTTCATTTCTGCGCTATCCTGTTTAAATGAAACATCTATATCATTAATAATTTTATAAAATTTATTAAGTTGTTTTCTGTTAAACATATGACTCATAGAAATTAATTTACAACAAAATTTAATTTCTCTAAAATCTCTTGTCTTTGATATTGTTGATAATTCACATGCTAAACAATCATATGCTTTATTATAATTAGCATTTCTCCCAAAAAGATATATATTGCTCATAGGAAAATATAGTTCTTGTTTTTTATATTCATCAAGAAGAAATGGAATGCCAGATTTGAAATATTTGTCCAAATTAATTTTAGATGCGTTTTGTGATATATATACAGAATCATCTGTGTTGGCAAGATATTGAAGAATACCGAACATATATGGGATTTGATAAAAAGGAAGTACTACATTCGACATAGAAGGTTCTATAAATTCCACATACTCTAAATTTAATCTTCGCCAATCAAGATTTTTAAAAAAGCATTTTGTAAAGCATGCTCCTTCCAAAGTCGAATATTTAATATTTGTCTTACAGAATTTTGATTGCTCGAAATATGCACTAGTGAAAGTACAATTAATAAATAGGATCTCATAAAATGTAGAAATTATGAAATTGCTATTATTAAACGAACAACCATCTATTTTTTTTATATTTATTTCACAATTTCTAAATTCACAAAATTCAAAATCAGCATCATCAAAATTACAATCAAAGAATTTACAATTTTCAAAAATAGATCCTGTAACCGCAGCCCTTTTAAAATTTATTCCCTTAAAAACACAAAACTGAAATTTGGAATGATTAAGCAAAGCATTTTTAAAATTATATTTATTTTTCTCAAATGTCTCATTTGTATAAGACACAGATTGTTTTTGTGTATTACTCACAAATTTGTAATTCTTTTTTTTCATTTTAATCCAACTATCTATAAAATTAAATTTCAATTCAAAAACAAAAGATAATTTATAGTTATC
>CANRAQ010000063.1 GCA_947628725.1 uncultured Bacilli bacterium
ACCGTTGATGATTTAAAAGAACTACTTAAACTTTTAAATAAAATGGAAGAAGAGTATAAAGTATATAGAACTAAGAAAGATAGATATATGCTATTTAACAATAGTAATTTAAAAACAGGTAAATTGCTATCCACTAAAAAAGGATTTGCGTTTGTCGATATTGAAGGTGACGAAGATGTATTTATATCTCAAAGTAACTTAAATGGCGCAATAAATAATGATGAAGTAGTTGTAGAAATAACATCTAAAAAAGGTCTTAAATTAGAAGGAAGAGTAGTAAAAATAATTAAGAGAAATTTAAATCAATTAGTAGGTAAAGTTTATTATAAAAATGGTAAATGTCTAATAGATTTGGATGATAAAAAAGTAAATATAAATGTACATATAGATAATGACAAAACCATGGGAGCTGTAAGTGGACATAAAGTATTAGTTAGATTACTTAATAAAATAGATAATTTAAATTATAAAGGTGAAATTGTTAAAGTATTAGGTCATATAGATGATCCAGGGGTAGATATATTAAGTATTGCCGCAAAATATGAAATTGATGAAGAATTTCCTAAGGAGGTTTTAGAACAGTTAAAAGATATACCTGATCATGTATTAGAAAATGAATATGAAGGTAGAGTGGATTTAAGAGACAATGTAATATTTACTATAGATGGTGATGACACAAAGGATATAGATGATGCTATAAGTATTGAAAAACTTTCAAATGGTAATTATAAATTAGGTGTTCATATTGCGGATGTAAGTTACTATGTTCGTGAAAATACTCCTTTAGATAAAGAGGCTTATAAAAGAGGTACAAGTGTATATTTAGCTAATACAGTAATACCAATGTTGCCACATCAATTATCAAATGGAATATGCTCATTGAATCCTAATGTTGATAGATTAGCTATAAGTTGTGTAATGGAAATAAATCCAAATGGAGACATAATAGATTATGATATATTTGAAAGTGTAATTAAATCAAATATTCAAATGACTTATAAAAATGTAAATAGTATACTTGAAAAAAATATAGTACCAACTGGTTATGAACCTTATGTTGAAAGTTTAAAAGCAATGAGTGAACTCGCTGATATATTAAGAAAAAACAAAATCAAAAAAGGATATATTGATTTTGAAATAGATGAACCTAAAATTATAACTAATGATAAAGGTGAAGCTATAGATGTAGTATTAAGAGAGCGTGGTACAGGGGAAAAATTAATAGAAGACTTTATGATAGCAGCCAATGAAACTGTAGCTAGACATATAACTTATATGCAATATCCATTTATATATCGTGTACATGGTGAACCAAGTGAAGAGAAAATTAATAATTTCTTAAGATATATTAGTATACTAGGTTATAGTGTAAATAAATTAAGAAAGATAACTCCTAAATCTATACAAAGTTTATTAGAGGAACTTAAGGAGGTAAAAGAATATCCAATATTATCACAATTACTATTAAGAAGTATGCAAAAAGCAGTATATGATAAAAATAATATTGGTCACTTTGGACTTGCCAGTAAATGTTATACACATTTTACTTCTCCAATAAGAAGATATCCAGATACAATTGTTCATAGATTACTTAGAACATATTTATTTGATAAAAATATAAAAATGGATACTATAAATTATTGGGATGAAAAATTAATCTCTATATCAGAACATACTTCAGAAAGAGAAAGAGCATCTGTGGACTGTGAAAGAGAAGTAGATGATATGAAGATGGCTGAATATATGGAAAAACATATAGGAGAAGAATTTACAGGTATAGTTAGTGGCGTTATGAGTTTTGGAATGTTTATTGAACTTCAAAATAAAATAGAAGGTCTTGTTAGAATTGATGACTTGACTGATGACTATTATACATACGATGAAACAACTTTCTCTTTAATTGGAAATAAAAATAAAAGAGGATATAGATTAGGTGATGAAGCAAAAGTAAAAGTTAAATCTGCAAGTAAAATTAATCATACAATAGACTTTACAATAAAGAGATAGACAATATCTCTTTTTTGTTTTATAATTATAATGGTGGTAGTGTGGCAAAAGTACATAAAAGAAAAATCAAGAAAAGTGTTTATCTTTTGTTTATATTAATTATAATTATTATATTTTCTATAATATTCATAAACATGATTTCTAACAAAGAAGAAAAAAGTGTTAATGATGATAAAAATATTAATGAAACCAATAAAGAAATAGAAAATAAGGATAAAAAAATATCTTTATTTGCAGTAGGAGATGTTTTGATACATGAAAGCGTATATGAGGATGCATATGAAAATGGAACATACAATTTTCATAAAATGTTTACCGATATTGAACCAATAGTAAAAAAATATGATTTAAAATTTTGTAATCAAGAATCTACTATAGGTGGAAGTGCCCTAGGTATAAGTGGATATCCAAGTTTTAATTCACCAGATGAAATTGGTGATGAAATGGTAAATTTAGGTTTTAATTTGATTAGTTTAGCTAACAATCATCTATTAGATAAAGGTGAAGATGCAGTTTTATATTCGAATAGTTATTGGGATACAAAAAATGTTATAACAGCAGGCTCATATTCTAGTTACGAAGAACAAAACGAAATAAAAGTATATGAAAAAAATGGAATAAAATATGCATTTTTAGCGTATACAACTACTTCTAATTCGTCAACTAGTAAAGGATATTTAATAAATATGTATAGTAATCAAAAAGCATCTAGTGATATTAGTAAAATAAAAGATAAAGTAGATTTAATTATTGTATCTATGCATTGGGGTGAAGAATATAACAATACTCCAACAGCAGAACAAAAAAGGATTGCTGAATATTTATCAAATTTAGGAGTAAATGTTATAATAGGACATCATCCACATGTCATACAACCAGTAGATTATGTAGGAAACACTTTAGTAATATATTCACTAGGAAATTTTATATCAAATCAATTATCAATAGGATTGAATTCTGGTATAGGTTTAATGGTTGGAGTAGATATAACAGTTTCATCAGATGGTGTTAAGTTTGATAATTTATATAAAGAATTAATTTTACAATATGCGGACAATAGTACAAATTTTAAAGTAATACCTTTTTCTAAACTAAATGATAAATTACTTAATAATTATAAAAGTGTAGAAGAAGATTATATGAAGATAGTAAATGGTGATGAAAGATGAAAAAAATGAAAGTAAGAAATATTATATTAATCGTTATATTAATTATTATAGTTGCATTAAATGCAGTTATTGTATATTCAACAGTGAGTGAAAAAGTTGATAAAAAAACTACTAAACAAGAAGAGAAAAAACCTGACATAGTAGAGGAAAAAGAAAAAAGAATGTCTTTAGTAGCAGTAGGAGACGCACTTATACATAGTGGAGTTTATTACGATGCAAATATAGGTAATGGGAACTATGACTTTAGTCATATGTTTACCGATATAACTCCAATCATTGAAAATTATGATTTAAGATATTATAATCAAGAGACTATAATAGGTGGAAAAAATTTAGGAATATCTAATTATCCATTATTTAATTCTCCTGATGAAATAGGATCAGATTTAGTTAAAGCTGGATTTAATATGGTAAGTTTAGCGAACAATCATGCATTAGATAAAGGTGAAACTGGAATATTACATTCAGTAGAATTTTGGAAAAATCAAGGTGTCATAACAAGTGGACAAAATAGTTCATTTGAAGATAGAGAGAGCAAAATAAAAGTATATGAACAAAATGGAATAAAATATGCATTTATTGCTTATACTGACACAACTAATGGAATAAATGTACCATATGGTAAGGATTATTTAATCAATGTATATTCAGCTGAACAAGCTAAAAAAGATATAGAAAGTATAAAAGATAAAGTAGATGTAATAATAGTTTCAATGCACTGGGGTGAAGAATATACACATGAACCTAACGAAACACAAAAAGAAGAGGCAAAATATTTATCAAGTCTTGGAGTAAATTTGATAATAGGTTCACATGCCCATGTAATACAACCAGTAGATTATGTAGGTGACACATTAGTAATATATTCTTTAGGTAATTTTATTTCAGCACAATGGACTTTAGGTTTAGAAAATATAATTGGGTTAATGGTAGGCATGGATATAGTAGTAAAAGATGATAAAGTTACATTTAAAAATGTTGATTATAAACTTTTATATACATACTGTACTACAGGTTATAGAAATTTTAAAGTAATACCTTTTTCAAATTTAAATGATGGTATATTAAATAATTACAAATCAGTAGAACAAGAATATTTAGCTATCGTAAATAGAAAGGTAAATTAATATGATAGAAATAAAAAATAAAAAAGCAACATTTGATTATTTTATAGAAGAAGAAATAGAAAGTGGTATCGTATTAAAAGGTAGTGAAATAAAATCTATTAGATTAGGCCTTGCAAACTTAAAAGATAGTTATGCAATTATAAGAAATGGTGAAGTATTTATCCTTAATATGTATATAGGTAAATATAAAGAAGCAAATATATTTAATCATGATGAAAGAAGAACTAGAAAACTTCTATTAAATAAAAAGGAAATACTAAAATTAAGAGATAAGTTAGAAATAAATGGTTACACTTTAATACCAATAAAATTATATATAAAAAATAATAAAGCAAAAATATTATTAGGGGTTGCTAAAGGTAAGAAAAAATACGATAAAAGAGAGGCATTAAAAGAAAAAACTATAAAAAGAGATATAGAAATTTCTTTAAAGAATAAATAATACTTGCATTTTTAATTTATTTATTATATACTTAAGATGTGAAATGATAGCGAGAGGAGAGGATTCTATGAAAATAACGTCAGTCAATGTTCACAAAAAAAACGATGATACAAGAATGAAAGGAATCGCTTCAGTATTACTAGATGATTGTTTTGTAATTCGTGATATTAGAATAATCGAAGGTAAAGATGGATTATTTATAGCAATGCCAAGCAGAAAAAATGCTGATGGTGAGTATCATGATATAGCGCATCCAATCAATGCAGAAACTAGAAAATTATTTGAAGATGCAATATTTGAAGAATATAATAAAATAGAAGAGTAGAATTTCTACTTTTTTTCATATTTTTCAACATGCGTCATAATATATAATAGGTGATAGCATGGACAAGGATATTATAACTGGTAATCACAGCATCAATATAAATCAAAGAAAAAATATATCTATAACTGGTGTAAAAAAAATAGAAAACTTTGATGAACATGAATTTTTATTAGAAACCAATATGGGTTATATGCAGATAAAAGGAAATAACTTAGAAATAATAAAACTTGATACTTATCAAGGGGATATTTCTATAAAAGGAAAAATAGATAGTTTAAATTATCTAGATTCTTCTAAAAAATTAGAAAAACAAGAAAGCGTATTTTCTAAACTTTTTAAATGATAGATTTATTAGTTCAATTTAAACTAATATTTTTTTCTTTAATATTTGGTTTCTTTTTTTCAATATTTATAGAAATAT
>CANRAQ010000064.1 GCA_947628725.1 uncultured Bacilli bacterium
AGCCTTCTTTTTCATTTGTTTTCCTCCATTCATTATTTATGAAATTCTTCAAGGTCGTCAATACGGTGATTAACGACCTTGATTTCTTCATCTATAACCGCGCTGTGCTTTTCAAGTATGTATGTTCGGTCAACTATCTGATTATGTTTCTCGACTTTTTCCTCAAGCTGCCCTATTCTGTAATTTGACAATTTCGATGTTGCCATTATACCCGCGAATGTTCCTGTCAATGTTCCCACCAAACTGAGCAGCGCTATAATAATGTTCTCACTCATTGAATATCTCCTTTTATATTAAACTTCATATGTAATTACAAATCTAAACTCTTCACCTGTTTCGTGTACCCATTGACCTGACTCTACTTTGTAGATTTTTAATAAAGAGCCGTTCATCTCCCATCTGCAGAGAGTACCAATGCTGGAAATACATATGCCAAAGTTTTGATTTTTTGGCTGAAGAAATGAAGGTACACTAAATGTCAACGCACCAATTGACCTATCCGAATTAACATATGTATTAACTTCTAATGTTAAAATATTACCTATTTTTTGATATGAATAGCCTGAATATCTTATGCTTAGATTGCTAGTGTTAGTTAGTGTTCCACTTCCCTTTGCTACTGTTGGTATTTCATCAGAAACACTATCTATTACATCAAGCAATGTTGTTTCCATATTGTTCATGTTATCTGAAAGTGCTGAAATTCGATCTCTTGCTGTCTTATCCGCTACATCATAACTTGTACTTCCTATTTTAATTTTCGATACATTTGACATAAAATCACCCCGTTAGTTAATTGATAGAGTAAGCTCTTCTGTTGCGGAATTATACGAAGCCGATAATTTTTTATTGGCCGCAGCCGATATTTTGCTGTCTGTTTCCGTCTTTGAATATGCGTCAGTAATACCGTAGCCCGATAATGTTGTAGGATTAGAGCCTCCCGTAACAATACCTTTTGCGTTTACCGTTACCGCCTTATATGTACCCGCGTTAACTCCGGAATTTTTAAGCAGAGTTTCCGGCAACGTGCCATCATCGGATAATAATGCAATTCTTCGATTCCGGGAATTACCTCCGATATATAGTTCTTCATCACTTTGGTCGGTAACTAACCCAAATTCACCGGTTAACAATGTAGGTAAACCTTTTTTTGAGCCACGTTTTATCTGAAAATTTGTCATTGTGTTAACCTCCTAACATTAAAATGTTCCGCCATCTATGGCATCAATACTCAATTTGCCGTCAGACGTCACAGACAAACCTGCACCAAGTTTGATATGTCCCAAAGCTGATGCGGACGCTATCGCTGCAGTGTGTCCCGAGGGTGCTGCTCCGACTTCTGCCGCAGTCACCTTGTGCGGATTTCCCGATGTTTTCTGACTATGGTCATACGCAGTTTTACCCTTGTCACCGGGATACGCTGTTGAAGCTGTTGTTCCCAATGCTAATGACGGAGATATTTCGACATACTCCGTACCCGACCAACGATATGTCAAATTGGTATCTTTAGCTATATAGATTATTCCGGATTCTCCGGCTTTAGGAAAAGCAGATTTGTCATTATACTCCGAAACATCATCTACATAACTTGGAAGCTGTGAAGATGTAACCTTCCCTGTTTCATCCAAGGTTGCTACGCCGCCTGCAACACCTTTATCAGCACTTGGAACAGCACTGACATCCTTAGCTGTCAATGTTATATCATTTGTTAACGGCTTCCCGTTAATTTTAGTGCCTACAGGAACATAAGTACCCGATAAATCAGGTAAAAGACTTGAAAGAATTTTTCCGTCTGTCTGAACTGAAACTATATTATCCGATGAAGTGCCTACATTCTTTGTAGCTGCTGTACCCAATCCCGTAATTTTGCTTGTCGGGATGTTTGGAATGTCAGCCACTTCTAACGTAGCACCTGTTGTTACACGACCTTTGCTGTCAACTGTAACTTTTGCATAAGTACCTGATTTTAGGTTAACAATATCTGCTAATGTTAAAACCATTTGAACATTTTCAGAACCGTCAAAACTAACAGCAGGCGCAGTAGCGTCACCGCTGATAGAAAATGATCGTGGGGTGGATAGCTTTGAAGCCGTGTCAGCATTACCGCCCTTTGGATTAATGTGTACCTTACCTGCTGTTGTACCTATGTAAACATTGCCTGTGTCTAACGCAACAGCAAGTTCACCCTCTGATAGCACCAGATTTTCAACTGCGCTCTGTAATCCTCTTTTAATTTGTATTTTTGCCATTTTGATTCTCCTTTGTTTTAAAAAATTTTAATTTTCGTTGCCGTCAACAATAAGATTTTGATGAGCAACCGTATTTACAATGTGTTCCTCCAAAGTCATTGAATTGTCAGCAATTTCTGTTGTATTTCCGTCTATCGCCATATTGATGTGCGCAGATTCATTGGCATTGTGAGCAGCAATAGGGTCGCTGTCCCATATTCCGCAATCAATGTTTGGTATTTCAGACTGTGCCAATTTACCGCTTTCGTCTAAGTTTGCTTTTTTTACATCAATGTCATGCATTATATTTTGAATTTCTGCAAGGCACTTTCCGGTAATGTTCCAAAACCAATTAAAATACTCTGCGGGCGGTTTGTAACCTGATTGAAATCCCTTCTTTTTTAGTTCTACAGGCGGTTCTCTGCCTTCCGCTTCCCAATCAGGCGGTGTGTTGATAAATGTCATAATAATTACCTCCACTAATAATAAAGACGACCTAAAAAGCCGCCTTTTGTTTGTTCAATGTTTCCGAATCCTGTGTTTTCATCGTAACCGTCACCAAATTCGAAAGTACCTTCAAAAAATCCCTTTTTAACTCTTACGCAGATTGCTAAGAGAGATTCAATCATATTAACGGCATCCTTAACACTGTATCCCGCATTGTTAATGACTTTAAATGGAATACTAACTACCTCTATTTCGCCGCTTATATCGGTTTCTCTGATTATGATGTCACTTTCTTCGCAATTAAACAAATGTGCAAGCAGGGTTAATATCTTGTCATAGCTTCCGTCGCTTATATTCCTGCCTATTTGAGTTAAAATTGCCAATCTGTATTTGCTGTCATTGCGGTTTTCTCTTCGAATGCCTACCGAGGCACCGAACAAGTCAAGCGTCCGCCCTGTTGCCTGCATAATATCCAGACTGTTATTTACGTTCTCCATCTCGTTTGCAAATTCATCTGCCGCCAGCTCATTAAGATGAAGCAGCTTATAATTATTACCGTTTTTGCCTTTATAATAGGCGTCCGGCAAGCGTTTGACATTATCCATATCAGGCCCCCTTAAATATGTATAGTAATATTATTCGGAGATACTCTTGCGACCTCATTCGCAGCACATTTTATATTTGATTCTGTACCGGATAATTTAAGAGATTCAACGCTCACAACGCCGTCTATATTGATTGCATTGTAAAGTGAAGAACGGTAAACGGTCGCACCGTTTGTAAATGTAGCCAGGAAATTTACAAGATTTGTTTTTATAATATCTTCGCCGTTATCCGGAAAACTATCATTTGTAATCAAATTGATTTCAATATATAATTCCTTGCGAATAGTTTTAGTAAAAGATACTGTATGTATGTTTCCGTTTTTATCTGCTACCTCTACTGAAATTTCACCGAATGCTTTTATGCCTAACGGTTTCTTTTCAAATATTGCTTGACCGATAAGACTATGCGTAACAGACAAATCGTTGCTGAGCACGAAGCACTCAAAGCTGTGCGGAGGAATACCGTCAATCGTACTGTCTGTATCGTTTTCTTTAATAGTACAGCCGTCAACGCCATTAACGCCCATTATTGCACCCTTTATCGCTTCCATTGTGCCGCTTCCTATGCCTGAAACAGCCTGACTAAAACGTGTTCGTAATAATGTGTCGCTTTCTCTGTTCTTACCCGCAGATGTCAACGTAACTCCTGACACGCTTTCGACGTCTGCGGACGGATTTACAATAGTATTAATTGACGCTGATGTAATATTTCCGACTGTACCCGCTTCGTTGCAATCAACATATGCATTAACCGTTCCGCTGTCACCAATCACATAATCATCTATTAAATGAAAAACTGCGCTTTGGTTCTCATTAGACACTTCAAATCCCGCTTCAATTGTTGCTCCTGCCGTTCCTGTTAATGTGACTTTATGTCGTGCATATGTAGCTGCGTTTCTTGTAATTCCCGCAAACGGACAAAGGCGATCAAGGCTAACACCGCTTGCTGTATTTGGAAAACGTGCATAATAAACACCCTCTAACGTCTGATAGAGGGTGTCAAGGTCTGCAACATTTATTCGTATGTATTTTCCCAAAGCAGTAAGCTCTGAGGTATCAATTGTATCGCCGAAAAGCGTTTTAGCGCGATTTATTTGATTTTCTAAGATCTCGTCATATGTAGGGCGTTCAAAACCTAATTCCGTAAGAGCCATTTAACCACCTCACAATGTTATTTCTACCTTGTCGCCGTTATCATTAACGGCGGTAAAATTAACGGTAAGTTTACGATTTTCTTTGGAGCAATTAAAACTTGTCAGCTTAAATGTTTTGTCTATCTGCCAAAGTCCGAGTTTTATATTGTCCTCAATTTGATCGTAATTCGGATTTTTACAAAGCAGACAATGAAAATCTATGCCCTCATTATCATTTAGCCACCATTCACCCAAATTAGTTTTAAGCACCTGACGTACAGTTTGAGTTATTAAATCAGTATCACTTACCATTTTTATTTTGTTTTCTTCAATAACAACATCACCGTTGTTATTAATCATAAATCCTATCATTATATCACCCCGACAATTACGCTGTCGCTTATTCGGTGATGTCCGCTTGGCGGAATTGAAAATTTACCGTTTTTGGTTTCGGTAATATCTCGTTCAGCACATAGGCAATAAACAATGTCGCCTGCCGTTATTGTATCAACTTTAGGTATTGTAATTTCTACGTCGTTTATTTTAATTTTTTGTGTCGATAATTTGCATACATTTTTTAAAATCGGGACAGTCAGCACTGCTTGTTTCTTACCTGACTGCCCTACCGCTTTAATCATATTAAGCGGTTGTATTTTTGCTGAATTTCCATTTACGCTAAGAACCTCAGCAAAATATGCAGTATGCAAATTAATCAGCTTTTGTTCAATAATTCCGTTAATAACTTTTGAAGCTTCGCTCATTGTTTTACCACCTTTGCTTTAGTCAAAAAATCTGTGCCGTTATATTCGTGCGAACCTGACTTTACCCGGTATGTTCCGCTTACTGGATGTATACTAAAAAAGTGGACAAGTATGATAGAATAGAAGACAAGTAAAAAAGGAAGGAAGAAAGTTATGTG
>CANRAQ010000065.1 GCA_947628725.1 uncultured Bacilli bacterium
AAAATTCTGTAATTTTTATGGTAAGAGAAGTTATTCATGTATTTGGAATACTTTAAAAAATGCTGGTTTAATCTAATTAAAAATTGTAACTATTGTCATTGTGAAGTAATAAATAAGATATAATTCAATTAAATATTTTTGAACTAAATTAGTTGTTAAATTAATAGTAATTTGTATTAAAAGATTATCAAAATGGATAGTCTTTTTTTTTATATGTAATTTAATAGTTTTATAATTAAAACATATTGAGATTTATTTTTTTCTAATGTTACAAAACTGTAAGGTTATATGGCTCTTAATCATGGTATAATAATAAAGAGAAATGCGGTGGAATATATGAGTAAAATCATGATAATTGAAGATGAAGAATTAATCTGTAATGAACTATCTAGGATTTTAGAAAATAATAATTATGAAACTATTATTTTAAGAGATTTTAAAAATGCTTTAAATAAGATATTAGAAGTATCTCCAGATTTAATTTTACTTGATATAAATATACCATTTATAAATGGTGAAACACTATTACAAAATTTAAGGAAAGAATCTAATATCCCTGTTATTATGGTTACAAGTATTAATTCAGAAATTGATGAAGCATTATCTATTTCCTATGGAGCAGATGATTATATTACTAAACCTTACAATCCAAATATTTTACTTTTAAGAATAGGAGCGGTGTTAAAAAGAACAAAGACAAATTACAATATAAATGTAAATGAATTAACCTATAGGGAATTAAAATTTGATTTGCAAAAGGGAATTATAAAAAAGGATAATACTGAAATAGAATTAACTAAAAATGAAATGATCATTTTTTCTTATCTATTAAATCATCAAAATAAGATAGTAACCCGTGAAGAACTTATGACAACATTATGGGATAATTCAGAGTATGTAAATGAAAATGCTTTAACTGTTAATATTAGCAGACTACGAAATAAATTAAAAGAAATTGGATATGATAATGCAATAGATACAAGAAAAGGGTTAGGGTATATTTTATTATGAAAATAGGTCCATATTTAAAAGATAATTTATATAAGTTATTTGTATTTATTGCTTGTTATATAATTAATTTACTTATATTTTTTGCATTTAAGGTTGGGAATTCTGTTATTATATCTTCATCATTTTTATATATTATTTGTTTTTTACTTATTTTATTAATACCATATTTTAGAAAGAAAAAGTTTTATAAGAATCTACTTGCCAATATTGATGCACTTGATAAAAGTTATTTAGTATTAGAAACATTAAATAAACCAGAATTTTATGAAGGTGAATTATTATATCAAGCATTATATGAAATTAATAAATCGATGAATGAAAATGTAAGATTAATAGAGGAACACTTACAAAACTTTAAAGAATATATTGAGATGTGGATTCATGAAGTTAAAATTCCACTTTCTACTTTAGTTTTGATGAGTAATAATCATAAAGGACAATTTGATAAGAAAACAAAATTACAATTAAAAAGATTAGAAAATTATGTAGATCAGGTTTTATATTATGCAAGAAGTGAAAATGCAGAAAAAGATTATTTAATAAAAGAAACTGATTTATCAAAAGTCATTAAAAATGTCGGTCTTAAAAATATGGATGATTTACTTGAAAATAAAATAGATTATATTGTAGAAAATACTCAATATAAAGTATTAACAGATTCTAAATGGTTAGAGTTTATTTTAGGTCAAATAATTAATAATAGTATTAAGTATAAGAGAGATATTAAAAATTCCTATATTAAAATATCAGTCAAAGATGAAAAAGGAAAAACAACTTTAATTGTTGAAGATAACGGAATAGGAATTAAAAAATCTGATTTAAAGCAAGTCTTTGATAAATCATTTACAGGAGAAAATGGAAGAAATGGTAGTAAATCTACTGGAATGGGATTATTTATTGCCAAAAATATGTGTAAAAAATTAGGACATAAAATAGATATAGAGTCTGTTTATAACGAATATACGAAAGTTTATATAATTTTTGCTAAAAACAAATATTATGATGTTTTAAGGTAATGTTACAAAATTGTAATGTTTTGTAATATTAAACGAACGACAAAATAGTTTTTTTGGATTATCATTGTTAATGAAAGGAGAAAAATTTATGGAAAATATTTTAAAAGTTGACAAAATTGAAAAATACTATGGTAGTCGTTCATCTTTAACGAAAGCAATTGATAATTTATCTTTTGAAGTAGAAAAAGGTGAATTTGTTGCTATTATGGGAGCATCTGGTTCGGGTAAAACAACTCTTTTAAATTGTATATCAACGATTGATAGAGTTACATCAGGTCATATTTTTGTTGGAGGAATTGATATTACTAAATTAAAAGGTAATGAACTTAATAAATTTAGAAGAGAAGAGTTAGGTTTCATCTTTCAAGATTTTAATTTACTAGATACTTTGACTGCTTATGAAAATATCGCCCTTGCTTTATCTATTCAAAGTGCAAGTGTTAAAGAGATAGAGGCAAAAATCAAGAAAGTTAGTGAAGAACTTGATATTAAAGATGTTTTAAATAAATACCCATATCAAATGTCAGGAGGAGAGAAACAAAGAGTGGCTTCTGCTCGTGCAATTGTGACAAATCCAAAATTGGTACTTGCGGATGAACCAACAGGAGCACTTGATTCTAAATCTTCTAAAATGCTATTAGAAAAGTTTAATTATTTAGATGAACTTGGGGCAACTATTCTTATGGTTACACATGATGCTTTCACAGCTAGTTATGCACGAAGAGTAATTTTTATCAAAGATGGTAAAATTTTTAAAGAGATTCATAAGGGGAATGATACTCGTAAAGAGTTTTTTGATAAAATTATTGATGTTGTAACTTTACTAGGCGGAGATTTAAACAATGCTTTATAAGTTATCACTTAAAAACATCAAGAAAAGTATGAAAGACTATACCATCTACTTTTTCACTCTTATTCTTGGTGTAGCAATCTTTTATGTTTTTAATGCACTTGATAGTCAAACAGTTATGATGGATGTTTCCCAATCAACACAAGAATTAATTGAACTTATGATGACAATACTTTCTAGTGTTAGTGTCTTCGTTTCATTTGTATTGGGATTTTTAATTATTTATGCTTCACGATTTTTAATGAAAAGGAGAAACAAGGAATTTGGAATTTATTTAACACTTGGTATGAGTAAGAGAAAAATATCATTAATATTATTTTTTGAAACACTTTTTATAGGAATTTTATCCTTAATTGTTGGTCTTGGTGTTGGTGTACTTATATCCCAGATTATGAGCTTAGTTGTTGCTAATATGTTTGAAGCAAACCTTACAAAATTTGCTTTTGTATTTTCGACATCTGCTTGTATTAAAACAATCATTTATTTTAGTATTATGTATTTACTTGTTATGATATTTAATACAATAAGTGTAAGTAAATGCAAATTAATTGATTTATTAAATGGTGCTAAAACAAGTGAAAAGGTAAAATTGAAAAATCCTTACCTTTGTATAATTATATTTATAATATCTTCTATTGCACTTGGAAAAGCATATTACATGGTAACAGCAGAATTTTTAACATTACAAAATGTTACTGACATATTAAAACCAATTATAATGGGAATAGTATCAACATTTTTAATATTTTGGTCTTTATCAGGTCTAATTTTAAGAATTGTACAAAGTTTAAAAAAATATTATTATAAAGGTCTAAATAGTTTTACCTTAAGACAATTTTCAAGCAAAATTAATACAACAGTATTCTCAACAACTATTATTTGCTTAATGTTATTTATAACTATTTGTTTATTATCTGCTTGTCTTACTATAAAAAATTCAATGAATGCTAATATCAGAGAACTTGCTCCTGTTGATGCTTTGTTTACACAAAATATGAATATGGACAAATATTATGATGACTATCGAATGTATGGATATAGTGATACACAAATCAAAAACTCACACTATACTGCAAAAGAAATGTTTGAATTATTTAATTATGATATTACTTCATATTTTAAAGAATATATAGAAGTTAATATTTATGCAACATCAGATTTAACACTTAATCATACTCTAGGATCAAAATTGGATAGCATTAGAACAGAATTTCCATTTTTAGCTTATGATACAAAAGAGTCTATAATGAAAATAGGTGATTATAATAAAGTCGCTAGATTTTATGGAAATAATGAATATTCCTTAAATGATGATGAATATATGATTGTAGCTGATTTTGAATCAATGGTTAAAATTAGAAATATTGCACTTGAAAATGGTGAAGAAATCAATCTATTTGGACATACTTTAAAGCCAAAATATAATACTTGCCAAGATGGATTTTTAGATATGTCAAGTAATCATATTAATTCTGGTATTATTATAGTTCCTGATAATGTTATAAATGAAGATTATTTAATTCAAAATTATTTATTAGGTAATTATAAAACAACTGATAAGGAAAAAATAATAGAAATTGAAAATAATATTAATAAATTAGATAATAATCCAAAGGCAAATGATTATTTGCTTCCTAGTGGCTCTACTAAATTGGATATTAAAGAAGCAACAGTAGGATTATCGGCAATGGTAACATTTATTGGACTTTATTTAGGAATAATTTTCTTAATTAGTAGTGCCGCAATTTTGGGACTCAAAGAATTATCTGAAAGTAGTGATAATAAAGAAAGGTTTAGAATGTTAAGAAAGATTGGCGCTGATGAGAAACTAATAAATAAAGCATTATTTAGACAAATTGCAATCTTTTTTACACTCCCTTTGATACTTGCATTAATTCATTCTATATTTGGGATAATGTTTGCAATTAAAGTATTAGAAGTATTTGGAACAAATGAGTTACTTCCATCAATCGTTGCAACCGCTATTATTTTAATATTTATCTATGGTGGATATTTTTTAATCACATACTATTGTAGTAAAAACATTATAAAGGAAAGACATTAATATACTATAAAAGTTAATTGGATAGCAATTAAAGATAGAAATAAAGATCATGATAAAATAGAAATATAACATGAACTATATAATTAATATTAAATATTATATAAAAAATGGTATAATATTTAGTGATAAGAATAGTAATTTGTATGAATAAGAATATCAAATAAAATTGGTATAAAACCTAGGCGCAACTAAAAGTTGATGGTTTAAAATTACTTTCATGTGTATAATTTATTATGAAAAGGAGGTACTCTAAATGAAATTTGGGGACAATTTGAAAAAAATAAGAATTTCAAAAAAACTATCACAGGAAGATTTGGCAGAAAAAGTTAATGTATCTAGGCA
>CANRAQ010000066.1 GCA_947628725.1 uncultured Bacilli bacterium
TAAATTAATAAAAGGTATTGAAAAAATATCTTTTATTTTGTTATAATATATTTGTGGGGGATATGGTATGACTGAAATTAATAATAAAATATTAAAACTGATAAAAAGTGAAAAAAGCATGCGAGATATGTGCATGGAATTAAAAATAAGTGAAAAACAATTATATTATAGAATTAAACAACTAATTAATCAGGGTTATCAAATAGGTACTGCTTATTTTTATAATAATGATATTAAATATAGTTTATATAATGGGTTAGCTCCTGAAAATAAAAATGAAATTGATATAAATATGATTAGTGGTAAAGAATTTAGATGCATAGTTATTTCTGATACACATATTGGAAATGCCAATAGTGATGTAAGATTATTAAATAGTGTATATGATTATGCTACAAAGAATGGAATAAATACAATTTTATTCTGTGGTGATATGATAGATGGAACATATACTGGTAATAATACAGTAATTAATAATTTAGATGAGCAAATAAATACACTTATTAAAAAATATCCATATGATAAAAATATAATGAATTATGGAATTTTTGGGAATCATGAGTATCATCATGTCTATACTGATGGTATTGATATAATTAAAAGAATTCATAATTGTAGATATGATATTGTGCCTATCGGATATGGTGATGATATAGTAAAACTAAGGAATGATTCTATACTTTTATATCATGATATTAATTTAAATAATGATGCTGAAAATAGTAATGTTAAAGTTGCTTTGTTAGGTCATGGGCATGAAATGAGATTTAAAATAGCCAATAGATTAAATTTAGGTGTACCAAGTTTAAGTTATGTTTCTACGGGTACTACTTCAGATGTACTTCCAGGATTTATAGATTTAAGTATAAGTTTTAATAAACATAATTTTGATTACCTAATTTCTAGACATATGGTATTATTACCACAAATAAAAGAAGCAAGTATTACTCGTTGTAAACTTAGTAAAGTTTTTGATAATTATGAATATCCAACTGAACAACAAGAACAATATTATAAAAAAGGTTATTATAAAGGAAAAAAATAATTTCCTTTTTGTTTTGACATTTACTCAAAATAAATAAAATGTTATAATGTAATGGTTAGGAATGATTTTATGAATAAGATTGCTATTGTAACTGGATGTGCGAAAGGTATAGGTAGAAAGATAGTTTTAGAACTTGCACATAATAATTATGATATTATTGGAACCTATAATACTTCACTAGATGAGATAAATGATTTAAAAAATGAGTTAGATAATTACGATATTAATTTTAATTATTACAAGGTAGATTTTTCAAATGATGAAGAATTAGATAATTTTATTAACAATATAAAAAGTAATTATAATAAGATAGATTTATTAATAAATAATGCTGCTCTTTCAATAGACAACGATTTTAAATTAAAAACAAAAGAAGAGTTTATGAAAGTTCTTGAAGTTAATTTAGTCGCACCATTTTTATTGATACAAAAGTTAAGTGAACTTTTAAAGAATGGAATTATAATTAATATTTGTTCAACAGATGGAATAAATACTTATTCTAAATTAAATATGGATTATTCTGCTAGTAAAGCAGGTTTAATTAATTTAACTAAATCTCTTTCTTTAGAACTTACCACAACTAAAGTTTATGGTATATGTCCTAACTGGGTAAATACAGAAAGTATAAGAGAAATGGATAGTAAATATTTAGATGATGAATTAAAAAGAGTAGGTCAAAAAAAGTTAATAGAGCCAATAGAGATTGCTAAAAAAGTTATAGAATTAACTAATAGTAATTTAGAAAGTGGAAGTATTATAGTTATGGAGGATAATAATGGATGAGATAATTAATTTGGTAAATAATTCAGAAAAAGAAATATCTAGTGAATTAAAAAAAATTGATGATATAGTTTTTTATAATAGTAAGAAAGTTTTGGATGCTTTTCAAAAAGAAAATGTTTCTGAATATCACTTTAATTCTACTACTGGATATGGATATAATGATTTAGGTAGAGAAACTATAGAAAGAGTATACTCTAATATATTTAAAAGTGAAGATGCATTAGTTAGAGGACAATTTATATCTGGAACTCATGCACTAACAGTATCATTGTTTGGATTATTAAGACCTAACGATATAATGTTATGTATAAGTGGAACTCCATACGATACTTTACATGAAGTAATAGGTTTAAAAGAAAACGATAGTTCACTTAAATCATTTGGGATTAAATATGAACAAATAGATCTTTTAAATGATGATTTCGATTATGAAAAAGTATGTAGTAGAGTTAGTGAAAAAGACTTAAAAATGGTATATATACAAAGATCTAAAGGATATTCTACAAGAAAAAGTATAGATATTAATAAGGTAGAGAAAGTTATAAAAGAAATAAGAAAAGTAAATCCTGATGTAATAATCATGATAGATAATTGTTATTGTGAATTTGTAGATACTAAAGAACCAATCGAAGTAGGCGCTGATATATGTGTAGGATCACTAATTAAAAATTTAGGTGGTGGTATAGCGCCTAATGGAGCCTATGTAGTTGGGAAAAGGGACCTAATAAATCTTATTGGTGAAAGACTTACCGCACCAGGTGAGGGTAAAGAAGTAGGACCTACATTAAATATGAATAAGCCATTTTTACAAGGCTTGTTCTTTGCGCCTAGTGTTGTAGGATCGGCTTTAAAAACTGCAATACTAACAAGTTATATAATGGAAAAATTAGGTTATGATGTTGAACCTAAATATAATGAAAAAAGAACTGATATAGTACAAAATATAATATTTCATAATAGTGAAGATTTAATAAGATATGTTCAAGGAATACAACTAGGTTCACCAATAGATTCTAATGTTACTCCCGAAGCATCAGATATGCCTGGATATGATGATAAAGTAATAATGGCATCAGGTGCTTTTACTCAAGGATCTTCTATAGAACTTTCTTGTGATGGACCTATAAGAGAACCATATATCGCATATCAACAGGGCGCCTTAACATATGAATATGGAAAACTTGGTTTGATAAAAGCAATATATGCATTAAAAAATAAATAGACTTTAGGTGATATAGTGTCAAGAATTAAAAAATTAGAAATACTTTATGAAGATAAATATATTATTGTAGTAAATAAACCTGCTAATTTACTTACTATATCTACTGAAAAAGAAAAGGATAGAACATTATTTCACTATGTATATGAATATTTAAAAAAGAAAAATAAGAATAATAAAGTTTTTATAGTCCATAGACTAGATAAAGATACAAGTGGAATAGTAATATTTGCTAAAGACGAAAATACAAAATATTTTCTTCAAAATAACTGGAACACGTTCAAAAGAAATTATGTTGCTATAGTAGAAGGAAAAGTAAAAAATAATAAGGGAGTTTTAAAAAATTATTTGGAAGAAACAAAAACTCATTTAACATATGTAGTTAATGATAAAAATGGAAAACTTGCTATAACAGAATATGAAAAAGTGCTTGAAAATAAAAGATATACTATGCTTAGTTTAAATATAAAAACGGGTAGAAAAAATCAAATAAGAGTTCAATTAGCTAATATTGGTAATCCTATAGTTGGAGACAAAAAATATGGTAATAAGAAAGACCCTATAAGAAGAATGGCATTAGTAGCTAATACTTTAGAATTTATTCATCCCAAAAGTAAACAAAATATTATTATAGATATAGATATACCAAAAGAATTTATACAATTAGTTAAATAATTATTTGTGTAAATTCTTTTTTATGTTATAATTAATATGTAAAGTAGGCGAGTTATGAATTTTGAAATAGTAAATGATGGCAAAAAGGTATTATGTAATATTATAGATACATTTAATCATAATGGTATTAATTATATTATATATACGGATGGAACAAAGGATGATATGGGTGAACTTGAAATATATGCATCTAGATATGTAATTAAAGATTCAAATTATATTTTAGAAGATATTATTAATGATGAAGAATGGGATTTAGTTGATGAATATTTAGATTCTATATATAAAAAGGTGAATAAGTAATGCAAAGATTTTGTTTATATTTAGATAAAAATCAGAATTTAATATTTTCTAAAATGAATGAAGATAATAGTGTTACAGAAAAAGATGTAATAGCTATAAATGAAAATGTTCATAGATATATAGATTATTTAGCAAGTCAAAAAATAGAATCCGTAGAAGAATTTAGTGAAAGAAATTATGCAAATATAAAATATGAAGATGTTACACTAGTTATTTTAGATGTAAAAGATATAATAAAAAAAGAATCTTTAAAAAATATTGTTACTAGTATACGAAATTATGTTGTACATAAAGAAATGTTAAATAATAAAAATAGAGTAACTAGAAAAAATAAATATACAAAATCAGTAATAGTTGCTGGTAGTTTGGTAGTAGCGTTACTTACTGGTAGTTTAGCTTATTCTTCAAATAAGGAAGCAAAAAAAGATTTAGATAATTCACCAAGTGTAACTATTGAACATGATGTTCAAAGTAATACTAGTAATAATGTTAGTAGTAGTGTTAGTAATGAAAATAATGAATATTCACAATTTTATAATAATTTGTATGCATCATTAGATAGTGAAATAGAAAATTATATTACCAATAAAGAATATAGTAATATTCCTAAAATATATGTAGATCATGAGGATAGATCATCAGAAAATAAAGCAGTAACTACTAGAGAATTATATCAAGAACTTATAGAAAAGTATTCGAAGATATATGGAGTTGATAAGAATTTAATTTTAGGTATTGCAACTCAAGAAAGAGGTATACATTCTCAAACTATGGATGAGGGTGGAGCAACTGGTCTTATGCAAATACAAAATGCTGTATGGGATAATCAAGAACTTTGTGCCTATAATTTTGATACTGGTGAATATGAAAAAATAATTGTAAATGTTAATGACCTGTCAGATTTAGAGTATAACATCAAAGTAGGAACTATGATACTTCAAAATACATTAACATATATGGATTATAATTTATGTGCGGCAATACAGTGTTACAATATGGGTTATGGTAACATGAAGACTATACTTACACAGTATGCTATAGATAGTGGAAAAAGCATTGAAGAAATACTTAGTAGTAATGACTTAGGATGGTTAGAATATAGAAATTTAATTAATGAAGGAGATCAAAATTATTTAGAACATGTTATGTCATGGATAGGTAATGATTT
>CANRAQ010000067.1 GCA_947628725.1 uncultured Bacilli bacterium
GTGATTATATGAATGATACAATAACTGCAATTTCTACTACACTTGGAGTAGGGGCTATATCTATAATAAGAGTAAGTGGAAATGATGCAATAAAAATAGTAAATAAAATATTTAAAGGTAAAGATTTAGAAAAAGTAGAAAGTCATACTATAAATTATGGTCATATAGTAGATAAAAATAATATCATAGATGAAGTATTAGTAAGCGTAATGAAATCACCAAAAACTTATACCATGGAGGATGTTGTTGAAATAAATACACATGGAGGTATAGCAATAACAAATAAAGTTTTAGAACTATTACTTTTAAATGGTTGTAGATTAGCTGAGCCAGGTGAATTTACTAAAAGAGCATTTTTAAATGGAAGAATAGACTTAATAAAAGCAGAAGGTGTAATGGATTTAATAAATTCTAAAACAGAAAAATCTAGAAAAATTGCTATAAATGAAGTAAATGGTGAAGTAACAAAATTAATAGAAAATTTAAGACAAAAAATAATAGAATTACTTGCTAATATAGAAGTTAATATAGATTATCCAGAATATGAAGATATAGAAGAAGTAACAATAAAAAAGATATCTTCAGATGTAAATTATATAGAAAAAGATATTAAAAATATATTATCAAAATCAGAAGATATGAAAATAATAAAAGAAGGAATAAAAACTATAATAATAGGTAGTCCAAATGTAGGAAAAAGTAGTATATTAAATAGACTTTTAAATGAAGAAAAAGCAATAGTTACAGATGTAGCAGGAACTACAAGAGATATAGTAGAAGGAAATATTCAAATAGATGGTATAGCTTTAAATATAATAGATACAGCAGGTATAAGAAAGACTGATGATTTAGTTGAAAGTATAGGTGTAAAAAAGAGTTTAAATTTAATAGATGATGCAGACTTAGTACTTTACGTTCTTAATAATAATGAAAAAATAACAGAAGATGAAAAAGAAATATTAAATAAAATAAAAAATAAAAATCATATAATTATCGTAAATAAAATAGATTTAAATAATGAATTAGATGTTTCAATATTAAAAGATTACATTCCAATATCTATAAAAGAAGATGTTGGAATAGATAAATTAAGACAAAAAATTAAAGATATATTTAATTTAGAAAAGATAGAACAAAGTGATTTTACTTATCTTAGTAGTGCTCGTTCAATATCACTTTTGAAAAAATCTTTAGAATATCTAGAATCAGTAAAAAAAGGAATAGAAGAAAATATGCCTATAGATATGATTGAAATTGATTTAAAACAAGTATGGAATACACTTGGAGAAATAATAGGTAAAACATATAAAGAAGAATTAATAGATCAATTATTCAGTCAATTTTGTTTAGGAAAATAGTATGCAAAAAATGTATACTTTTTTAAATTAGAAAAAAATTTATTGTTAAATAATAAAAATGATAGTATAATATCAAAGAAACAAAAGGATGTGTAAAAATGTATGAAGTAATAGTAGTAGGTGGAGGACATGCAGGTTGTGAGGCTAGTTTAGCAACTGCAAGAAAAGGACATAAAACTCTACTTATAACAGGAAATATTAAAAATATTGCTGATATGCCATGTAATCCATCTATAGGTGGAAGTGCAAAAGGAATAGTAGTAAGAGAAATAGATGCATTAGGTGGCGAAATGGGTAGAAATGCTGATAAAAGTTTACTACAAATAAAAATGTTAAATAGTGCTAAAGGTCCAGCAGTACGAGCTCTTCGCGCACAAGCAGATAAAATAACATATCCTAAAAATATGCTAAATACATTAAAAACAACTCCTAATCTTGAAATAAAAGAAGCAATAGTAGAAGATTTAATAGTAGAAAATAAAGTAGTAAAAGGTGTTATATTAGATGATAATACTAAAATATATAGTAAATCAGTAATACTTACGACAGGAACATATTTAAAAGCCGATATATTAGTAGGTGACACAAGAACAAGACAAGGACCACATGGAGAAAAACCAAGTAATCATTTAAGTGAAAAATTGAAAGATTATGGATTTAATATAATAAGATTAAAAACAGGTACTCCACAAAGAATAGAAAAAAGTTCAATAGATTTTTCTAAAGCAAGTATTGAATATGGTGATGATAAATATTGGACATTTAGTTTTGATAATAAAATTTATTATGATAAAGATAAACAAATTCCATGTCACTTAATTTATACCACAGAACAAACACATAAAATTATAAGAGAAAATTTAACTAAATCAAGTATGTATGGTGGATTAAAAGATATCAAAGGTGTTGGCCCAAGATATTGTCCATCAATAGAAGATAAAGTAGTTAGATTTTCAGACAAACCGCGTCATCAATTATTTTTAGAGCCAGAAAGTATATATTATGATGATATATATATACAAGGATTTTCAACAAGTATGCCAAGAGATATTCAAGAAAAAATGGTTCATTCACTTCCTGGATTAGAAAACGCAATAATAAATAAATATGCATATGCAATAGAATATGATGCAATAGATTCAAAACAATTAAAGCAATCATTAGAAACAAAAGTTATAGAAAATTTATATACTGCCGGTCAAATAAATGGTACAAGTGGTTATGAAGAAGCAGCTTGTCAAGGACTTATGGCTGGAATAAATGCTTCTCTAAAAATAGAAGGTAAAAATCCTTTAATATTAAAAAGAAACGAGGCATATATAGGAGTACTTATAGATGATTTAGTAACAAAAGGAATAATAGATCCATATCGATTACTTACTTCTCGTGCAGAATATAGACTTTTACTTAGACATGATAATGCAGATATAAGACTTAGAAAATATGGATATGAAGTAGGTCTAGTACCACAAGAAAAATATGATAAATTTTTAAATAAGAAAAAACAAATAGAAGGATTAACAAATTATTTAAAAGAACATAAATTAACACCTAAGAAAGATATATTAGAAAAACTAAAAAAATTAGGTAATATTGAATTAAAAGATGGAATTACACTTTATAATTTAATAAAAAGACCTGAAGTTAATATAGAAAATTTAAAAGAATTTATTGATAAAAATTATGAATCTGAAATTTTAGAACAAGTAGAAATTAATATAAAATATGAAGGATATATAAAAAAAGCATTAGATGAAGCAAATAAAATGATAGATTTGGATAATAAAAAAATACCATCTGACATTGACTATGATAAAATTCATAATTTAGCTAGTGAGGCAAAACAAAAATTAAAAGAGATAAGTCCTACATCCATAGGACAGGCCTTAAGAATTAGTGGTGTAAATCCAGCAGACATATCATTAATAATGGTATATATAAAGAAGGAATATTTTTATGACTCAAAGTGATTTTATAGATAAAATAAAAGAAGAAGGAATAATAGTAACACCTGAAAAAATAGAACAATTAGAAAAATACTATGAACTATTAATAGAATATAATAAAGTTATGAATTTAACAGGAATAACAGAAAAAAAAGAAGTATATTTAAAACATTTTTATGATTCATTAACTATATGTAAAATAATAGATTTAAATAAACAAGAAAATTTATGTGATTTAGGTAGTGGAGCAGGATTTCCTGGAATAGTATTAAAAATATTTTATCCTAATTTAAAAATAACACTGATAGATTCATTGAATAAAAGAATAAATTTTTTAAATAAAGTAATTGAAGAATTAAAATTAAAGGATATAGAGGCTATACATATAAGAATAGAAGATTTTTCTAGACAAAATATAGAAAAATTTGATGTTGTAACAGCAAGAGCAGTAGCGCCTTTAAATATTTTATTAGAACTTGGAATAAATTTAGTAAAAATAAATAAGTATTTTATTGCTATGAAGGGAAATATTGATAATGAACCTAATTATGATGAGGCATTAAAAAAATTAAATTGTGATTTGGGAAATATTATAAAATTTAAATTACCAGTGGAAAATAGTAATAGGTGCTTAATTCAGATAATAAAAAGAAAATCAACACCAAAATTATATCCAAGAAAATACAACGAAATAAAGAAAAAACCGTTATAAGTAGAATAATTCTACTTATTTTTTTAAATATTTCCCAAAAGTATTGAAATATTTCCCAAAAAGTTGTAAAATTGATATGAGAATAAAAGGAGGTAGAGCATGAACGATAATTCATCTAGGATACTAGAAGTTGGAATAGATGAAATATTACCTAATAGAAATCAACCTCGTAGGCAATTTGATGATGCAGAAGAATTAGAATTATCAGATTCAATAAAAAAACATGGTGTTATTCAACCTATTGTTGTTAGAGCTGTTGGTGATAAATATGAAATTATTGCTGGTGAACGTAGATATAAAGCAAGTGTTTTGGCAGGCAAAGAAACAGTACCAGTAATAGTTAAAAATTTAAGTGATAAAGATAGTGCTGAAATAGCACTTATAGAAAATATACAAAGAAAAAATCTATCTCCAATAGAAGAGGCTTTATCCTATAAAAAAAGATTAGATATAGGTGATATTACACAAGAACAACTTGCTGTTAAATTAGGAAAAAGTCAATCATCAATTGCAAATAAAATAAGACTTTTAAATCTATCTGATGAAGTTCAAGAGGCATTATTAGAAAATAAGATTTCTGAAAGGCATGCTAGATCATTATTAAAATTAAAAACGACTAAAGAACAAAATGAAATGTTAGATAGAATAATAAATGAAAGATTAACTGTTAGAAAAACAGATGAAGAAATAGATAAATTAATGAATAAAGAAGAAAAGGGTGTAAATGAAATGAATAATAATTTAGATAATAATATGTTTAATCCATTTGCTGGAGCACAACAAACAAATCCAGCAGATACATTTGGATTTGGCCCAATGCCAAATGCGCCAACACAACCACAAGTTGCTCCAACACCAATGGGAACATTTGGAATAAATCCAACACCAGTAGAGCCAGCACAACCACAAGTTGCTCCAGAATCAATGGGAACATTTGGAATAAATCCAACTCCAGTAGAGCCAGCACAACCACAAGTTGCTCCAGCGCCAATGGGAACATTTGGAATAGATCCAACTCCAGTAGAGCCAGCACAACCACAAGTAGCTCCAGCACCAATGGGAACATTTGGAATAAATCCAACACCAGTAGAGCCAGCACAACCACAAGTTGCTCCAGCGCCAATGGGAACATTTGGAATAGATCCAACTCCAGTAGAGCC
>CANRAQ010000068.1 GCA_947628725.1 uncultured Bacilli bacterium
TGGTGGAGCCGATGGGATTCGCACCCATGTCCGAATATATTAACGCAACAGTTTCTACAAGTTTAGTTAATTATTAATATTCCTCATAAATAAGTTAATTAACAAACAATTTATGAGTAAGTCTATTAAATTCATTATTACTTATAGACATCGTAATAATATATCCTGCTAAGTCGAGCCTCATATAAATATCACAGGAAAATATTTACTGAAGCAGCCTTCTTAAATTAAGCGAAAGCTAATTGATTTCTGTTTCCAGTTATTTAATTTTTGGAATTTAACGCATTGCCTTACGACTTGCTACCATTGTTCAAATATAACCGTCGAAACTAGACGGCCCCGTAAAAGAAATTATAACACACTAAATATTAATAGTCAATTTTAATAGTTTTAGTTATTACATCTATATAGGTAAATGATTTAATATATTTTGAGCCATTATCATCGCATTCAACTAAAAAAACATAATCATATAATTCTTTTATTCTTGCTTCATACTCTTCATATTTATTTCTTCCTAAACTATATTTAATTGATACCATATCATCTAAATGGTCAAGTAAATCTCTTTTTACACTAGATATTGTCATCTTGGATACCCCATATACATAGTTCCTTTTGTAATTATACCACCTATGCCCTCTTTACCATATTTAGTACTTGCTATAATATCTTTTAAGTCTATATCTTTATTTATATCAGATAGGCTCATTTTACTAGCAACTATTGCAGGATCTAAAGCATGTATATTTATTCTTTTAGGACTAGATGCAAAATTGGCTCCTGCTTTTATTAATTCCTCATAATCTGATTGACATGCACCTGCTATTATTACTAATTTATCATGACTTTTTTCAAATTTTCTAGCCTCTTTTACTGCATTTACAAAATTTATACTATTCTTGTAATTTTCTATATCTTTGGCACTTCCTTTTTTTTTATAATATGCATCATGTCCTGTTATAACCAATATATTAGGATTATATTCTTCTAAATATTGTCTTATTTTCGCTGGAATATCTATTTCATTTTCACATATTCCCATTGCCATTAAATTGGCATCACTATAATATTTTAAACATCTATCTAAATACTCTTTATCAGCATCTATATGAAGTATTTTCCCAGGTAAATAAAAATAATCATCTCTATTTAAATCATTTTTAAATTTCACTCTATCTAAAAATGGTTTTTCATTTTCTATATCATCTCCACCATAACTTTTTAAATCTTCTATAAATGCATCGGCTATTAATCTTATATTTACACCTTTTAAATAACATATATCTTCTTCTATTTTTACTATTTTAAATACTAAATCGTTGTCATGTGAAATTCTAGTAACTAAATCTCCTACTTTAAAATCCATGATATCACCTATAAATATATATGAATAAATTTTTTAAATATGAATAATAACTAATAATTTAATACCTTTATTGAATAATATTTTATTTAATATTTATATTAATAATGGTGATATTATGATTATATATTTAACTATAATGATATCAAAAATAATAGAGAATGCTTTAGCAACATTAAGACTGATAGTTGTCGCTAATGGAAAGAAAAAACTTGGTGCATTACTTCAAGGTATAGTTGCACTAATATGGATATTAGTTGCTGGAGTAGTAATAATAGATATTAATAAAGATATTTTGAAAATTATATTTTTTTGTTTAGGTTCGGCGATTGGTTCATATTTAGGTAGTTTCATAGAAGAAAAAATAGCGCTTGGTAATAGTTTATTAACATGCATAATAGAAACGCGTTATGAAAATAAAATAAGAGATGTTTTAAAATCTTATAAAATTAATACTGTTATAGATAAAGATAGTAATTATACTATATTGTTTATTTTTTCTAAAAGGAAGGATATATATAAGTTAAATAAAATAATTAAAAAAATAGATAATAAGGCTATTATAATATGTGAAAAAGCAAAAAGTTTAAATAATATAGTCTAATATAATATAATTAAATTATAAGTTATAATAAACTATACTAGGTGGTTAGTATGGGGAAGTGGTTTAGAGGCAGAGGACTCTGGTGGATTTTACTTATTGCATTTAGTTTATTATTATTTTATCAATTATTGCTTACAATTTTTATATTTACAAGATTCAACTTCTTCTTAATTTTGTTCTTTATTTTTTGTATATTTTTTTCTTTTTTCAGAATATTATGGTAAAAAATACAAATTGTTTCATTTGTATTTTTCTTTTGCTTTTTTATATTCCTCTATTATGCTATTACTTTTATATAACTTATCTATTAAATTACTAACTTCAATACACTTATTATACTCATTGTCATTAAATTCTATTTTATCTGGCATAGTTATTAATATAAATAAAAGTTCTAATTCGTAATCCTTTAAAGGATATACACTTTGATATTCTCTTAATAATTCATAAAATTCAAAATCCATATAATGATTATTATATAAATTATATAAATCAAATATTGGTAAATCTATTTTAGATTTATCCCAACTTATTAAATAATCCTTATCATTTCTTATATAATGATCTAAATTAAGATTATTATGTACTACAACTACTCTCATTTTATTTAAATTCTCTACTTCTTTAAACCATTCATCTATATATTTTCTTCCTTGCTCTATAGATTTAAATATAAAACTTATATTTCTAGCAAGTAAATATTCACTTGGACTCATAAATATTTTATCATCTATTATAGCTATTAAATCACTATAATACTCATATAAATATTCATAATTATTTAATAAATCTTCATATATTTTTTTATATTCATCTGATGTTACTTCCTTATAATGAGTAGTTTTACTATGTAATAAACTCACTAAATCTACCATATCAACTATTTTTTGTTCATCAGGTATTAATGCATCATCTTCATACTTAGATATAATATAATTTTCAGTTCTAAGCATATCAGGATAGTAATTAAAATTTCTAGTTTTCAAATATTCAAATATGCTATCATTAACATTATTTTTTTTTACTACAACTTTACCTAAATTTGTATCTACGAATATAGCATTGCCCATTTTTCTATAACTATGGGCTTTCATGTCATTAGATTTTAATAAGTCACTAATCTCTTTCATAGACATTAGGTATGATTAATTTATCTCCTAATTGTAAATTACTTATATCATTATATTTCTTTATTTCTTCAATATCTACATTATATTTTTCAATAATTGAATCTATCGTATCTCCTTCACGAATGATTGCTACATTATAAGTTGAATATTCCTCTTTATTAAATGAACTACTACTAAATATAGAATTAATCTTTTCATCTACATCTATATTACTTTCTGTTTCATTAACTATCTCTTTATTTTCATCCCTATCAATTTCATCAAATATCTCTTCTACCTTTTCTTCAACTTTTTCTTCAGTTTTTTCTTCTTGATTAGGTTCTATAATTTCATTTTCTTCTATTATAGCCCTAACAGGTTCAGTTTCTACAAGTTCTTCTATTAATGGTTTTTCACTAAGTTTATCTACTAATACATCTATAGATATAGATAATGCATTATCATTCTTTATTTCATAATAGAAATCATCTATATCTATTACAGCATTTTTAGTATCATATCTATCATCCAATACTATTTCAAAAGGAATTTTAATGTCAAAAGGTTCTACTGTAGTACTTTTATCACTTATCTTATATTCACCACTAATAATAAATTCACCATTTAAAACATCATCGTTTAAATTTAATGTATGTTCTAAAGAAATACTAGTAATTTCACTAAGATTAGTTTTAAAAATAACATCTTTTTTAAATGGAATTATATTTTTCATTCTATCTCTCCTATCAATTAAAGATATTCATTTTATTTATTTATAGAACTAAAAAAATTGACAATGTCAATTTTTCGTTACTTAACCTATTCGGAATGCTGGAGAGACCCCATAACGAACATCATTAGCAACATGACTACCAAATATACCATTAAAGCAAACAATAGAAAAACGGTCAGTACTATTAAAAATGGATGAACGGAGCCACCAACTGTATCCATCATTAAGTTTTTTTATAGCACCAGAATAATCATCAATTGTTACCCCTGTATTACTATAATAATCTAACTGCCTTGTATTATCCCATGCTGTATCATAAGTAATATCATTATCCTCTGAACTATTTTCCCATACTTCATGTGGTGACAATAAATATAGTTTTTCATTTTCTAATACATAATTTTGATTATTATTGTCCTCTAAACCATGGCCTGATACTACATATGTATCTATTACTACATCTTTTAATTCTTGAGGTAAAGATTCATATATCGTATCAGTTAAATATGTTCTTAATGCACTGTCATTCCATCCACCTACATTTGTATCTTCTGGATTCATTTGTTGTAAATTTATTATATCTGCAAATTCTATTACAAATCCACAGGCCGTCTGTGAAAATTCTTCTTTTTTACAATCATCTGGTGTAGTTATGTTTGCTATACGAAGCGTATGTACTCCAAGTTCTCCTAAGTCTACTTGTCTTGTATCACCTACTTTATATTTACTTATATTTCCATTTCTTACATTTTCTACTATTGTATCCCATGAGTCTTGTTCAAATGGTGTTGGGTCTTTTACTAGTGTTCCATCACAATATCCTATATTTTCCCCTGTTACTAACCCTTTTGTTATTGTTATTGTTCCATTACATGGTTTTTCTCCTTCTACTTCTACTACTAATGGTGTTCCATTACAATCTAGGTTACCATCTTTTTGTACTGTACAAGTACTAGGATTAAATTCTTCTTTTAGATTTTTCTTTAGTATTGCCTGTTCTACTGCATTTAAATATAAATCCTTACTTATTTCTCTTGATTTTTCTTTAGTGTCTCTTATTATATTTATTATTATTGGTACTGCTATTAGGGCTATTATTGCTAGTATTACTATTACTGCTAGTAACTCTATTAATGTGAATGCTTTTTTATTCATATTTATCTACTTCTCCTATCA
>CANRAQ010000069.1 GCA_947628725.1 uncultured Bacilli bacterium
AAATAACCAATAAAGTTATTCCTATAAATTTTTAATACTTAGAAAAACTAAAATATTCCAAATATTTCTGCTATAACATTGATAATTGAAACTAAAACTGTCATAGTAGTTAAAATTGAAAAAATACTAAATGATATTTTTAATAAAACTTCTTTTTTAGATTTTATCGCAAAAACTATATACATACCAGCAAATATATAAACTAAAATATTATCAATCCATATTAAAGGTCCATTTATATATTTTATTAAAAAATCGTTTATTGAATATATTGTATTATAATTATTTTGATATACTAAATATGTTAAATTTAATGCTGCAATTATTAAACTTATCAAAGTTAAAACTATTAGACAATTTCTTATAATTTTTTCAATATTAATTTTCTTTAAATCCATTATATTCCTTACCTTTCTATCGCCATTATATCATAAGATTAATAAAATCTATAGTTATATCTTTTATTTATTAATTATAAATGTAAAGTATACAAAAATTAATAACATTCTATGTCTAATCTAAACTTATAATTAAAACATAAATTTATATGAATATTTTAAAATAACATACATATAATATAAATGGGAACATTTATTATATTAAATTGTTTCCCAAACTAAATGAAAGTCAATTAATTTGGGTGAAAATTAATTGACTTTTTTTGTTTTATTAACTATTAGGTTTTAATAAACTAAGTGATACTTTACCTTTATCTTCTTTTATCTCTTCTACATAGCAATCTACTATGTCACCAACACTTAAAATTTCACTTGGATGTTTAATAAATTTATTTGTTATTTTGGATATATGTACAAGTCCATCTTCATGTAATCCTATATCTATAAAAGCACCAAAATCTACTACATTTCTAACTGTTCCTTGTAGACACATACCTACTTTTAAATCTTTAAGTTCTAAAATATCACTTTTAAGTATAGGTTGAGGCATATCATCTCTAGGATCTCTAGTTGGACTTTTCAATGATTTAATAACATCTTCCAAAGTATATGTATCAGTATTTAGTTTTTGTCTATATTCTTCTATATCTATATTTTCTAATTTATTTATAAGTTTATTTGTACCAATATCATTTAAATTCATATCTATTTCTTTAAGTAAATTAGTAGCAACTGAATAACTTTCTGGATGTATACTTGTTGAATCTAATATGTTATCTCCTTCTGTTATTCTTAAAAATCCTATAGATTGTTGATATGATTTATCACTAAGTAATTTTTCTATTTCTTTTCTATTATTAAATCTACCTTTTTTATTTCTATATTCTATTATTTTATCTATATTCTTTTTAGTAAAACCAGATACATACTTTAAAAGAGATTGACTAGCAGTGTTAATGTTTACACCTACACTATTTACAGTTTTACTGACAACAAAATTTAGATTGTCTAAAAGTTTCTTTTGTGATACATCATGTTGATAAAGTCCTACACCTATTCCTTCAGGTGGAATTTTTACTAATTCAGATAATGGATCTTGAAGTCTTCTTCCAATACTTACTGCACTTCTTTTTTCTACTGCTAAATCCGGGAATTCTTCTATAGCAATTTTAGATGCGCTATAAATTGATGCGCCTGCTTCTGATACTATTACATATTTGCATTTTAAATTATATTTTTTTATCATATCAGCAACAAATTTTTCTGATTCTCTTGATGCAGTACCATTACCTATAGCAATTATATCTACATTATATTTATCTATAAGTGCCTTTATTATAAGTTGTGAATCATTTATAAGTTTATCTTGTTGATTACTTTTTATAAATGGTTTTATTACTGTACTATCTAAATATTTACCTGTCTTATCTATAACTGCTATTTTGCACCCATTGATATATCCAGGATCAAATGCTAAAACAACTCTTTCTTTCATAGGTGGAGTAAGTAATAAAGATTCTAAGTTTTTACCAAAATTATCTATTGCAGATTGCTCACCTATTAAAGTTAAATCACTTCTTATTTCTCTTTCTATAGATGGTGCTATTAATCTTTTATATGAATCTAATATAGCTTCTTTTACTATATCTGTAACAAAAGAATTATCATTTTTTATAACTCTCTTTTCTAAAAATTCTATAGTTCTATTTATATCATTTTCTATAGATACTGTTAGTATTCCTTCAGATTCTCCTCTATTTAAAGCAAGTATTCTATGTGGTTTTATAAACTTAATTCTTTCTTCATAGTCATAATACATATCATAAGTTTTATTTTCATCTTTAGCATTTTTCTTAAGTTTACTTTTTATTGTACCAAAATTATATGTATTATCTCTTATACTTTTTCTAAATTTAGCATTATCACTTATATTTTCCGCTATTATATATTGTGCACCCTTTATGGCATCCATAGTACTTTTTACATTTTCATTTAAGTATTTTTTAGCCATACTTTCTATATTTCCATTAATAGGAAAATTCATAATTTCTTTAGCTAAACCTTCTAGTCCATTTTTAATTGCCTCTGTTGCTTTAGTTTTTTTCTTTTCTTTAAATGGTCTATATAAATCTTCTACCTCCACAAGTTTAGTAGCATTCATTATTTCATTTCTTAATTCATCAGTAAGTAAATCTTTTTCATCTATTAATCTAATTACATCTTCTTTTCTTTTTAATAGATTTACTTGATATGAATATACTTCCTCTATTGCTTTAATTTTTTCTTCATCTAAAGCACCTGTTAATTCTTTTCTATAACGTGCTATAAAAGGTATTGTATTACCTTCTTCTAGTAATTTTAATGTTACTTCAACTTGTTTTGTTGTTATATTTAAATCATTACTTATTTGTTTTATTATATCTAAATTCATAATTCCTCCATAATACTGAAAAACAAATACATTTTTGCATTTGTTTATCATTCATTAACTAATGTCTCTTCACCAGTTTCATATGCCTTAATAAAATCATATGTTATTATTCCATTTGAAATATTTATAAGTTGTTCTGCATATTTATTGTTAGCGTCAATATCATCTATACTAACAGAAACATCTAAATCAAGTTGTCTATATTCATTTTTTGAACTATTGTAATATAATTCATTAGTAATCCAGTTTCCACTAGGGAATACTACAATATTATCTTTGATGCTAAACATATCATTACCAAGTGCATACTTTGGTTTAACACCTAGCATATTGGAAAGAGTAGGCATTACATCTATCATTCCCATAACTTCATCTATCTTTTTATTATATTTTGTATTTTTGATATCTTTAGACCATATTATAAATGGTACTTTTCTATTTATTTCATATGTAAATTCATCTATTGTTCCAACAGTATTTTCAGGATCAATAAGTACACTTTCATAATACTCACTATCATATAATTTTCTAAATTCAGATTGTTTCAATTTACAATCGTGGTCACCATATAATACTATTATTGTGTCATCTAACAAATCTGCTTCTTCTAATTCATCAATAAGTTCCCCTATAGCAGAATCGGCGTAATTAACAGATTTTAAATAATTACCCATTTTAGTACCTTCAAGCCATTCGTTTACAACTTCAACGACTTGGCCATCTGTTCCTTTAGTAGTTTCTATGTAATCGACACTATAATCACTATGATCATTTATATCACTAAATGGTGTATGATTTGTAAGCATTACTAATGTACCATAAAATTTATCATGTTCTTCAGAAATCTTTTTTATTTTTTCAACTGATTGTCTAAAGAATGATTTATCTGATAATCCTAATCCTATAACTTCATCTATATCATAATCTTTAGTATAGTAGTAAAAATCATCATATCCTAAATACTTATATGTTATATCTCTATTCCATGCACTACCATTATTTGCATGCATACTAAATGTATAATAATCTTTTTCTTTTAATAGTTTTAATATTGTTTCATAATCTCTATTAAAATAATTCATAAATACTGTACCACTACTTGATGGAAGAAGTGATGTTAAAGAAGTAAATTCACTATCACTACTATTTCCTACACTCTCTTGTGCGTAGAAATTACTAAAATAGATTCCTTCTTTAGCAAGTTTATTTAAGTTAGGTGTTAATTCTTTACCATTAAATTTCAAATTCATAGTAAACGCTTGTAAACTTTCTCCATGAATAACTATGACATTTTTATCTTTAAATAAGTTAGTATAACTATTTTTCTCTTTTTCTTCTTCATTAGATTCATAATATTCTCTAAATGCTTTATATGCTTCATCATATCCAAACATTTCATTTACAGTAGTTTTTATTGAACTTACTAAATCATTTACTTGATATACATAAATACCAAATTCCATTACTATAGATGATCTATTCCATTGTTTATTTAATCTACTAATATCTGTAGGTGTAAGCATTGATACAAAAAATCCAAATGTTATTAATGAGATTACTATAGTATTTAAAAATCTAACTTTACCTACTTCAATTTCTGAAACTTTATTATAATATTTTTTTCTTTTTAATTGAATATGTACAAATATAAGCGCAAATATTTGCCATATAAATATTAAATCTTTCAATTCTAAAATATTTTCAAAAACTGCATCAGTATAACCACCTAATTCACTAGCGGTTTTTAAAAGTGATACTGAAGCAAATGATAGATAGTTACTATAATAAACAGTATTTATAATACATATCGCACTTAAAACAACACTAAATATTATAAAATACTTAAATTGATTTTTTGGCTTTAAAAAATAACCAAAAGAAGTAATAATAAGTAAGAATACTAAATCAGCAAGTATAGGTTTAATATCTAAAGGATTTGCAACTGTAAAATGTCTAACTAAACATCCATTTATAAGTGATGTTACAACAAAAGTAACCATCAATATATTAGTTTGAATATACTTCTTTATTTTAATTAATCCTTTTTTTATTTTATCTAACATTTATCACACCTTCTCAACTCGATAATTATATCATATTTTGTATATTATTTCAAATGA
>CANRAQ010000070.1 GCA_947628725.1 uncultured Bacilli bacterium
GGTGGGTATACATTTTCAGTATGTTTCTTAATTATATACACATATATAATTAAAAGATGGCTAATTTAAATTTTAAAAGGGACAACCGTCCTTTTTTTGTTTGTATATAATTTTCAAAAATAAATATTGTTAATAAGATATACTGGAGAGTGATATATGAAAAGTAAATTAACTTCAAGAAAATTTTGGTTAGCAACTTTAACAAACATTGTATCAATAACAGTTGTATTTAAAGAAATAGGTGGAACAACAGGAATTATATTTGGGATAATAGGTACTATTGCTTCTTCTTTAGTATATATGGTATCAGAAAGTAAAGTAGATATAGAAAGGGCAAAATCTACAGTAACAGAAGTAAAAGATCAAATATCTAAATTAGAAGGGAGTAGTGACAAATAGTGGAAAAAGCAACATTATATATGGATTATTTAAATGTAACTCAAAAAGCAAATGGTGTATTTTCTCATAAAGGTTGTAAGGCACTTGATTTAGCAGGAAAAGATGGAAATATGGATTATTTAAAGGCCCCATTTACTGGTGTAATAAAGAAAATATATACAAAAGATGCAAATCAAGTATGGTTAGAATCAAAAGATAAAGTAAAATATGCAGATGGAACAGAAGATTATATGACAGTTTTAACTCAACATGACAATGATGTAAGTGATCTTAAAGTAGGTCAAGTTATAAAACAAGGTCAAGTTTATTATAGTGAAGGAACTAGAGGTTACGCTACAGGAAATCACATACATCTAGCAGTTGGAAAAGGTAAGTTTACTGGAAGCGGTTGGTATCAAAATACAGATGGAGTATGGTGTATTAATAATCAATATGATGTACATAAAGCACTTTTCATACCTGATGATATAAATATAATAAATTCAGGAGGATATAATTGGATAAAAAGTAGTACAAATAATGAAAATGCATCAACACAAGATACAACATATGTAGTAAATAAAGGTGATAATCTAACAAATATCGCAAAGAGGTATAATACTACTGTAGATGAATTAATAAAATTAAATAATATAAAAAATAAAAATTTAATATATGTAGGTCAAAAATTAAAAATTTCTTCTAATAATAAATACTTTAAAAAATATGCAGGATCAAGTACTTCACTTGTAGATGCTTTAAAAAGTATAAATGAAAAGTCATCATATTCATATAGAAGTGAAATAGCTAAAGTAAATAATATCAATGATTACAAAGGTACTGGTACTCAAAATACTAAAATGCTAAATTTATTAAAAAATGGAACATTGTTAAAACCATAAGGATACTTTTTAGTATCTTTTTCTTTGAAAAAATGTATTGGAATTAGTTATCATATGTAGTATAATACTTAATATTTGTAATCGATGGAGGTTAATATGGGTAAATATCAAATGTTAAATTTAGAAACAGAAAATGGAAACCATATTCATTTAAATAATGAAGTTTTAAAACAATATAAAGATGAATTATTAGAATTTTTAAATGATGAAGACTATATGAAAACTTTAAAATTTGCTAAATCTGTAATAATGAATCAAGAAATAAAATCTAATAATAATATTGAGGGAATTAATGATGATTTATCAATAATTGATGAAATTATTAAAAGAAAAAAATCTTCTTTATGTTTAGAAGATAGAAAAAGAATTATTAATCTTTATAAAGGATATAAATATATTTTTGAACATAAAAATATAAATAAAGAAAGTTTAAGACAGTTATATTCAATATTAAGTGATGGAATTTTAAATGAATATGATGCTAAAAATATGGGAGATTATTATAGAAATGGTCCTGTTTATATTCTTAAGGGAATATGTCTTACAAACGATTGTTTTATGGGAATGGATAAAGATAAAATAGAATATTTTATGAATCAATTTTTTGAATTTATTAACAGTAAAGATATGGAAGATAGTGAAATAGATATATTTATAAAATCACAAGTAATGCATTTTTATTTTGTATATATACATCCATATTTTGATGTTAATGGAAGAACTAGTAGAACAGTTTCTATGTGGTATTTATTGAATAATAAAAATTATCCATATGTTATCTTTAATAGGGCTATTTCATTTGCTAAAAGTGAATATGAAAAAAATATTGTAAAGGGTAGAGCTTATGGAGATATAACATTATTTTTAAAATATATGTTGATATCTGTAGAAAAGGAATTGGAAAAACAATATTTAATAAAACAAATAATCGATAAGTCAGGTGTTAACATATCATCAGAAGAAAATGAAATGTTAGAATACCTTATTACTATTAAAGGTAATACAACTGTTAAAGATTTGGCAGTTATGTATAATAATTATAATATGCATCAAAGACCAAAAGTAATTTTTGAAGAAAAAATTTTGCCACTTATGGATAAATCTATTTTGGTCAATAAAGGATATACTAAAAGTTTTATAACTAGCACTATGCCTAATATGAATATAGGATTAAATCCTGATATTATAGATGTTAATCCAGAAAAGATAAAACATTTACAGATAGATAGATTAATTAAATAAATTGTAAAATAATAATTTACTATATGCATAGTAATTGAAATATAATAAAAAAAGTGTTAAACTTAATATAGTTATATAGAATAAAAGTTTTTGGAGGAGTATCATGAAAAACTTTAAAAATTATATTTGTATTATTATATTTGTAATTACATTTATGTTTGTAGGATATATCAATGTAGAAGCTAAAACCTTAGGGGATTTAAAAAAAGAATTAAAATCAGTTGAAGATAAATATAGTACTAATCAATCTGATAAAGCTCAAACTGAAGAAGAAATAAATACTACTAAAACAAAAATAAATTCTTTAAATAAACAAAAGGCTCAAGTTCAAGGTGAAATTAAAAATTTGAATGATGAAATAGATAAGATATTTAAAGAAATACAAAGTATGGAAAGTGATATAAAACTTATAATAAATTATTATCAATTAACTGATTCACCTAATTTTTATTTAGAATATATATTTAATGCTAAAGATTTTACAGATTTTATTTATCGTTTATCAGTAACTGAACAATTAGTTGATAGTCTTCAAGGAACTATAAATAAATATAATGACCTTAAAGAACAAAATATAAAAAAAGTAAATGAGTTAACACAAAAGGAAGTTTCATTAAACAAATTAGAACAACAACTTTCTGAACAGTTAACTAAACTTGGAAGCAATTTAAAGACCATATCAGAAGCAAGTATAGATATAAAAGATGAAATAAATACTTTAAAACAAAGAATTAATACTTATGAAAATACATATAAATGTAGTTTAACAGAAGAATTATCTAGTTGTCAGTATAGATATGAACACCCAAGTAATTCTGGTAGTAGTTCTAATAGTGGAAGTTTCGTACCTAATTCTACAGGATTTTATATGCCAGTAACATCAGGAAGAGTAAATGCTAATTATGGATATTCTGATTATTATGGATCAAGTTATCACTATGGTATAGATATAGGTGTAAGCCATGGAACTCCGGTTTATTCAATAGCAAATGGTAGAGTTGTAAATGTAACTAATAGAAGTTCATGTGGTGGAAATATGGTTTATATTGCACATGTAGTTAATGGTAAATCTTATACTTCAGCATATTTCCATTTAGCATCAATAAATGCTAGAGTAGGACAGACTGTAACACCTAATACAGTTATAGGTTATTCAGGTGGTGTACCTAGTATAGAAACATGGGATAATTGTTCAACAGGAGCCCATGTCCATCTACAAATGGCTACAGGTTTATATATGACAGATTATTTCTGGTATTCAAATTTTCAATCAAGATCATTTGATCCTAGAAATATTCTTAAATTTCCAGCATGGGGTCAATACTTCTCTGGAAGATAGAAGGATTCTAACAACAAGAATCCTTTTATATATAATAAAATTTACATAAATTTAATAAATTAGCACTCAACGCTTGCAATTGCCAAAAAAAGTGATATAATCCTGAGTTTGACAGTTTTGAGAAAGTAAAAACTCCCTAAGCATTATTTTTCAATAGGTTTGGGAGTTTTTTTTACTTCTAAAAAATGCGTAAGTTTTATTTTATAAATTAGTGTCCAAAATTTTTTTCATTTTTTTATAACTTACTATTTCTAGATCTGTATTAAATTTGAAAATTTCATGGAGATTGTCAGTTAAATTTGTCCTTTCATATATAGGTTCAAATCCTAATCCTTTTTGTTCTATCATTTCCATATTTCTTAAAGTATCTAATATTTGTGAAGTAGTATATTTGTAATCTAGTTTTTTTTCTAATAATCTATAAATGAATAATGATATAAAACAAGTCATAAAATGAGCTTTAATTCTATCTTCTCTTGTAAGGTTAACTGGTCTAGCTAAAAAATCACTCTTCATTATTCTAAATGATTCTTCTATTTCCCATCTACCTTTAATTATTTTAAATATTTCATTAATATCTCCTATTAAATTAGTAGTTAAGGCATAATATCCATCATATTTTTCTTCTTCGTCAATTATTGATTGATTAATAGAATAAGATGTGTTTTCTGCAACTTCACCATTACTAGTTAAATTTACCGAATCAATGAATCTTCTATAATCATTTTGACTTTTGCCTTTTCTTGTTGCTTGATTGTTTTCTATACTTTTTTTGGCTCTTTCAATTTGACTATTTCTAATGTTTCTATTGTAATCAAAATATTTAAAACAGAATGTAACTATTAAATCTTGCTTAACTGATTTAGTTTCAGTTTGAATTATTTTGTAAAATAATGTGTCATAATGTTTTTCTTTTAATATTTCATCATTTTCAATAGTTTCTAAATTATATAGATTTCTTAAATCACCAGGTATTCTCCAATTTGATTTATCAAATACTTTGCTTTTATCTTCTTCTTTTAATTTTTTTAAAGATTGGGTTATAACAAAACCTCTATTATCTTTAATATTAAATTTCTT
>CANRAQ010000071.1 GCA_947628725.1 uncultured Bacilli bacterium
TTAGTTTGTTTATCACTTTCTTTTTTACCAAAACATTCAAAATAAATATAATTTAACTTATCATTATCTATATTTTTTAACTCCTTTTTTATAAATACTTCTTCCTTTAACTCTTTTCTAGTTTTCAATAATGTATTAGTTTTATTTAAAACCTTATAGTTTAAGTGTATTTGCCTTATATTTATGTCCTCTAGAATTTCTGCTTCTTCTTCAATCATCAAATAAGACTTTCTTATACTTACTCCTTCATCATTAAATTCAATAGCTATAATACTGTTAATATCACAAAAAAGCGCGCAATTATTTATTTTTTCTTTACAACTCCATGTTTCTGTTGAATTCTTTATACAGTTTAAAAATTCATCAGATACCTTTATATTATAATTTACAAAATTTATAAAATCGTCTATATCTAATCTAAAAATAGGTATTTTTTTTATATGGGTTATTTTATCATTTTTATTCCAATCAAAAAAATCATATAAAGTTTTATTCAAATTTATATAAATATCATAAATATAATTCATCTTTTCCTCCTATAATAATTGAAATAATCATTAAAAATATGCCAATTAAAGCATTTAAACATTCAATTCTTCTAATTATAAAATTAACATAATCTAAAAAATTATACCCTAAACTCATTAAATTTAAATACGAAATAATATATACAGAACCTATAGTAGTTAAACCAAAACCTATTAAAAAAATAAATATTTTTAATAACATTTTATCCCTCAATAAATTTTATTAAAATTTGATATATTTATTTATTATTTTTAAAAATTATTATATAATTATATAGGTGGTAAGAATGATAGAATTATTAAAATATGTATTTTTAGGATTTATACAAGGATTTACAGAAACAATACCTGTATCATCTAGTGGACATTTGATGATATTTAAAAAATTAATGAGTGTGGATGTAGATTTTAATACTATAGCCATATTAACTAACTTTGGGTCATTATTGGCTATTATATTTTTATTTAGAAAAGATATAGTTAAACTTATAAAAAATTTCTTTAAACATTTAAAAACAAAAAGTTCATCTACTAAAGGGGATTATAGATATTGTTGGATGATTGTGCTTGGATGTATACCAGCAGGATTAATGGGACTATTAGTAAGTTATCTAGATTTATTTGATAAAATAGAAGATAATGTAAAAATAGTTGGTATATCATTAATAATAACATCTATACTATTATTTGTAATTAGAAACTTTAAAGGAGAAAAAGATGATAGTAAATTAGGTGTTAAAGAAGCATTAACTGTGGGATGCTTTCAAATACTAGGATTATTTCCTGGTATAAGTAGAAGTGGTTCTACTATAGTTGGTGGAATGAGTCAAGGTTTAAAAAGAGATACAGCATTTAAATATTCATTCATGTTATATATACCTATGAGTATAGCTGCTATGGCACTTGAAATTACTGATATAAATATGGAAGCAAGTTTATTATTTTATTACATGATTTCTATTATAGTTTCATTTATTGTAACTTTATTAGTAACTAAATGGTTTAGAAAAATTGTAAATAATGGAAAATTAATATATTTTTCAATATATTGTTTCATAGTAGGAACTCTTGTATTACTATTTTTAAAGTAATATAATTGTAAAACAATGTTAAAAACTACTTTACATTTTATTTTACTAGAGGGATTAATCCCTTTTTATTTTGCAAAAAAATAGTGAAATAAACACTATTTTTAATCACATAACTTATAAACTCTTTTATATTGCTTACAAAGATTATTCTTTTTCTTAAATTTATTAAATGAATCATCGATTTCTAAAGCAACTATAAGAGTATTTTCATCAATCTCATTCAATGAATCTAAATTTTCAATTATATTAGTTTTACCATGGTTTAATTTATATCTAAATATGAAAAATAAATAACCTGATGTATCAGATAAATTAGGAGCGTAAATATAATATGGATAAGAATTATTTTCGTTACTATATTCATCACCAATAGCCTTGTCAACTAAATAAATTTTTGAATCTTTATAATCATTTTGACCAATAAATATTTTATAATCCTCATGCATTACAAAGTCTTTATTATCATAAAAACATACATATGAAATTTCTAAAGCTATAATTATAAACATTAATATATATGTTATATATCTTTTAGAAAAACCATTTATTTCATTTAATACAATTATAGTAATTAGACCGACTATAGCCGCCACTATAGTAAAAATATATCTATTGAATCCAGGTAATGAATATATATTATCCATAGAGCATAAAAGCATAAGTCCAAGAGCCAAATAATAATATATGTAAATTAAATCTACCATAGCTATATATTTAAGTATTTTTAATTTATTTTTCTTATAAAATATCATCATTAAAATCAATAAAAGATTGATAACTACCATGATTACAAATGCAATATTATTTTTATAATCAAAGAAATGTTTCAAATAAAATTGTATGAATTCAATTATACCATTAATGCCTAAATTATATAGGTGGGGTATAATATTTCTAACAGATAGGGCATGTCTATTACTTAATGCATCTCGTCCAAAAACTAATACTACATGCCTATTCCATATAAGTAATAGCAACAAACATGATAGAGTGATTATAAAACTATAAAATAAACCTCTTTTTAAATTTTTATTTTTATATTCTATAAATAAAATTATTAAACAATTTATTAATACTAATACTATACCAACATTCTTTATCAATGTAAGAAATAATGAAATTATTAATAAACAATAAAATAACTTTTTAGTATCATTTTTATATGTAAAAGCAAAAGCGAAGCAAGATATTAATACTGCAGATAAAACAGTATCAACTAATAATTCATATGGGAAAATATTAGTAGTTGATACAAAAAACATCGTAGTTAATACTAATAAAATTGAAATAATTTTATGTTTTTTATTATTTGTTAACGCTAATAATGGTGCTAAGAATCCGACTATTAAATAATTTTGAGCTATAATCATCATACTTTCACTGCTTTTAGTTAAATTGCAAAAATAATATATGAAAGTTGCTGTACCTGGTTGATATGCTTTAAATTCAATAGCAGTATCTAAGAAACTTGGATATGAGTTATCTAAAAGCATATCCTTTATAATTGTACCCCAATGTGAAAAATTATCATAATGACTTAAAAATCCATTTGAAAATATTATTGTTACGTATAAAAATAATACGAATATTATGATTACATTTATATTAGGATGCTTTAAAGATTCAATTAAAGTACCTTTATGTTTTACTAGATATTTTATTAAATATATAATTCCAATAATAACTAAAATATAATTGAAAATTGATAACATATTTAATATTCCACCAGCGAACATTACAATCGATAAAGTAGAAAATATAATAGGTATCGTAAATTCTACTTTTATTTTAAATTTGTCTTTTAAAAGTAAACAATAACCTATAATAGAACTCCATATTATTAATAAAAATATTATATACATAAATTTCCTCCTTAAACTAGACTATTATTTAAAAATTACGCTTAATACGCGGATGACCACATCTTGATGGACAATTATAGTCTGGGTACATACACCTTAATTTTAAAACATATGGCTTTAATTCTTCAGCAAGTTCTTGCTTACCTAGTGATAGTAATCCTTCGTAAATTTCTGGTAACATTTGATTTGTAAACATGTCTTCTGTTTCAAGGAAGGCACGGTCACAAGCTCTTTCTTTGCCAACATAATTAACTAAATGTTTTAATGGTCCATTTGCATTTACATGCAATAATTTTCCACTTGGATAATATTTATTAACTGAATTTATATCTACTAACCATTCATGTATTAAATCGTCGTTGCCAGCTAAAAGTTTTGGAACATAAAATAAATTTTCTTCAGTAGTTGGCGCGAGCATTTCAAAATTAATTGTTCTATGACGATGAAATTGGGCTAAACTTGCAGCAGAAATATCCATATTGTAACTAAAACTGACCCCAAATTCATTTGCTAATTTTATACCACTAAATTTATTCCTTTCAGCAAATATTGATAATGCTATATGCTTATTATTTTTATATAAAAAATTATCAGTGTCAGGTACATTTAATTTTGGACATAATATATGTGCATCATGTTCTGTTAGAATGACATCTAAATCCTTTAATTTTTGTATGAATTCCTTAAAATAGGGAACTAGTAAGCATTCAAATTCATTATGTGGATCTTTAACTATATCATTCATATAAACACATAGTTTATTAATTTGAGCAAAAGGAACAGAGTAAGTTAAAGTAGTTGGAACAAACATACTTACCATGTAACGTGCATTTTCTTGGGCAATTTTTTTAATTGCAGAGTTTGCTCTTTTTATAGTAATTTCATCTGTAGTACCTTTATTGTGTTGTAAAAAGAAAGAGTAGTATTCTTTACTTAAAATATTAATGAATTTTTCTAACCACTTATTATAAAGAGTGACTTCTTTCTCACTTATATATTCACTTTCTTTTACTAATGTATACCTTAAACTTCTTTCATCTGCAGTATATTGATGTTCATTATTTAATACCATACATAAAATTTTTGGTATACCTACAATTTCTAACATTACTGTAGGTTGCTCGCTTGGAGATGTATGATCACTTAAAACTGTATTTATACCTCTTTCAAGCAAACGTTCATCACTTTCTTGAGCCCTAATCATCTCTGGAGTAATATCCCCGTCTTTAAAGCATACAGCTGCTTTAACTCCTGCATCAATTAGAGCATTCCTTTTATCATACCCTTTTTTATCTTCTTTAAGAAATCCACCTTGTGGATCTAATGTTATTTTCATACTTCCACCCTCCAACTTAATTATAACACATAAAAACTAAAACTAATCATTTTATTTAAATAGTTGGAGTTAATAATTATAATTTTTATGATTCGAA
>CANRAQ010000072.1 GCA_947628725.1 uncultured Bacilli bacterium
ACACATAATTAATAAAAATGAAATATATTTTAATTATTTTTTTTGTCAAAGTATGTAATTATAAGGCTAAAATTAATATTTTTTCTGTTTTTTACTATTTTGTTTTAATATAATATAATTTTTCTCCATTTTTCAAATCCTGCATATATATGGCTCCAAATTTTTCATAATAATTTACAAGAGATGATTTTAAATATACTTTTTCAAATCCTAAACTTTTAGTCTTTTCAAGTATGGCTTTATTTAATATTTTAGAATACCCCATATTTCTATATTCTTTTTTTACATAGTCGCATACCATGGAGTTAAATCTTGTCTTTCATCCCCATCAGTTGGAAATAAAGATATAAATCCTACTAAAATATCATCATCTAACAAAATTAGTTTACAAAAATTATCACTGTTTAATTGTTTATGAACTTTCTTTATTTTTTCATCAATTTTATGTTTTAACTCATCTTCACTTACTTTTTTACCCCATTCTAGATATTCTAGTGTTAAAACTTCTCTTAAATATTTTAGTTTATTTTTTATATCATATATTTTTATCATATAACTCCTTATAATTTAACTACACTATTTGTAACAATTTGAAATTTATCAAATCTTTTTTCTACTCTACCCCTAACTTTTATTATTTCACCTTTAGATATATCACTATTTTCTTTGTATACTTTTGGGAACATTACTACATCTATTGTAGATAATTCATCACTTCCACTTATAAAGCACATCTTATCACCTTTAGATGTATTTACTTCTCTTATTTTATCTACATATATAATTATATCTATAATTTTATCAAAATAAATTTCTATTTCATTTAAATTAACAATATTTTTAGTTTTTAATTTTAATTCAGTTATAGGATTATCTGTAAGATAAAATCCAAATACTTCTAATTCATGTTCCATTAGTTCTTTTTTTGTATATTCATTCTCTATTTTAAGTTCAGGTTCCAAGGCTAGAGATCTATCTAAATCTTTTATTAATTCTCCATAATTAATTATTAAATCCATATTTGTTATAAGAGTTTTCTTATTATATCCAAATGAATCAAATACTCCTGAATATATTAGTGATTCAATAGTTTTAGAAGTTACACTTTTACCATAACATCTCTTTATAAAATCATATATATCTATATATAATCCATTACTTCTTTCATTTATTATAACCTCACTACTAGAAGAACCAACATTTTTTATATTAGTAAGTGGATATCTTATACCACCATCTTCTATTTTATATTTTTTTTCACTTAAATTTATATCTGGCTTTAATATATTAATATTATTTTTCTTTGCTTCATATATATATTGTTTAGTCTTACTATCATCATTAATTTCCATAGATAATAGATATGTTATAAAATTTTTAGGATAATATGCCTTTAAATAAGCCATCTTATATGCAACTATAGAATAACCTATAGAATGAGATTTATTAAATCCATATGAAGCAAATTTTAACATAAGTTCATATACTTTATGTACTAAAGATTCATCATATCCCTTTTTTATTGCCCTAGATGTAAATTTTTCCTCTTCTTTAAGTAAAATATCTTTTTTCTTTTTACTCATAGCTTTTCTAAGTATATCTGCTTCACCTAATGTATAATCAGCCATAGTACGTGCTATCTGCATTATTTGTTCCTGATATATCATTATTCCATAAGTAGATTTTAATATTGGTTCTAAAGTTTCATGGGGATATGTTACTTTTTCTTTACCACTTTTTCTATTTATATATGTAGGTATATTTTGCATTGGTCCAGGTCTAAATAACGCTATTGCAGCAAATATATCATCCATACTAGTAACTTTAAGTTTTCTTAAAAAGTTAATCATTCCATCTGACTCAAACTGAAATATTCCAATAGTATCTGCATTATAAAATATATTTAAAGCCTTTTTATCATTTAATGGTATATCATCAAATTTAATATTTAAATTATAATCATTATTTATACTATCTATAATATTATGAATAGTAGTTAAATATTTAATAGCAAGGAAGTCCATCTTAAGTAATCCTATTTCCTCTAAATATGTCATATCGTATCCACTTAAATAAAAATCATGACTTTTATCCAAAGGTATTACTTCATCTAAATCTACATTAGACATTATTACTCCAGCAGCATGTATTGAAGTATGTCTTTTAAGTCCTTCAAATTTCATTGCAACTTTATAACATTTTTTTAATTCTTTTCTTCTTTCTAGTAAATCTCTTATCTTATTATTTTCATTGTAATTTTCTATTAATGTCTTCCTTGAATCTATAATTTTACATAAAAGATCTACTGTAGATAATTCAATATCCATAGCCTTAGCAACATCACGAATTGCTTGTTTAGCGCCCAATGTACCAAATGTAATAATAGGAACTACCTTTTTGCTTCCATATTTATTTATGCAGTAGTTTATAACTTCTTCTCTTTTACTATGTTCAAAGTCTATATCAATATCTGGCATACTAATACGTTCAGGATTTAAAAATCTCTCAAATAATAGATTATATTTAATTGGATCTACATCTGTTATCATAAGACAGTAAGAAACTAATGAGCCTACCGCACTACCCCTACCTGTACCTACTATTATATTATTCTTTTTAGCAAATCCAACATAATCTGCAACTATTAAAAAATAATCGCAAAAGCCCATTTTATTTATTATATCTAATTCATATTTAAGCCTATTTTTATATATTTCTCTTATTGTACTACCAAATCTAATTTTTAAACCTTCAATACATTTCTTCTTAAGATAAGTAAAACTATCTGTTCCATCTTCATTTATAAACTTTGGCATAAGTTTTTGGTTAAATGGAATTTCTAAATTACACATATCAGTTATATAACTATTATTTTTAACTGATTCTTTATATTTTAAGTTATATTCATCATAAGTTAATACATAATTATCAAAGTGATTATCAGTAACTAAATCTGTTGTTATTCCTTGTCTTATGGCATCTATATATTTTATATATTCTTTATCATTTTTATCTATATATAAAGTTTCATTAAAATATATTTTATTATCAAAATTTACATTATTATATTCCTCACTATTTTTATAGCCAATATATATATATTTATATAGTCCTTTTATATCATTATATATACTTATACTATCAAAAGGCACTATACAAATAAGATCATTAGAATATTTTTCTATATCAGATAATAAAATATCTCTTTCACTAAAAATGGTAGTTAATTTTATTAAATTTTTATATCCATCATAATTCATCGCATAGACTACTACCTTTTTATCATTATATATATATTCTAATCCTATTATAGGTTTAATATCATTTTTAACACACATTTTATAAAAATCCATTGCGCCATACATATTATTATCAGTAATTGAAAGGGATTTAATATTATTCTTTTTAGCAAATTCTATTAAATCTTGTATTTTTATCATAGATTGTTGTAATGAATTATCTGTTTTTATATAAAATGGTGTATACATAATATCCCTCCTACATATATTTTACTATAAATTATAGGTATTTTAAATATTTTTTATTCAAAATATTTGACTTATTTTTTTAAATATGATAAACTTAATTGGCATAGGGAAAAAACTTTGAACGGAGGAATATTATGGCAGTTAAAGCAACTCAAAAAAAACCTTTATCTGGTAATAGAAGATCTCATTCTTGTAGAGCTACTAAACATTCACAAAAAGTTAATTTACAATTAGTAACTTTAAAAAATGGTGAAAAAGTAAGAATGAGCGCTAGAGAAAAAAGAGCATTAAATAAGGTAGAAAAATAAAAGTAATCACAACGATTACTTAAAAAATAAACAGATAGGTAAAATATTTACTTATTTGTTTTTTATTTTATTGATATAAAGAAAAAAACTTTTAAAGCATATTATTTAAAATCTATATGCCTTAAAAGTCCATTTGTATTTTGTACTTTTATCTCATCTGTATATCCATTAGTTACTTCTTCTTCTGTAATTGCTCTATCATATACTGATACACTTTCTACATCCATATTTACGAATTTATTATGATTATTATTAGGTTGTGGATTAGCACCAATTAGTATATTAAGTGGTGATGTTTTTACTGTCCCTTTTGCATCCTTACTACCAACGATGTTACCATTTATATACATTTTTAATGTATTATTATCATATGTCTCGACAACTGTATACCAAATATTAGGTAAAACTTCTTCACTTTGACTTAATGTCTTATATTCGTTGCCAATATATATGTAACTATAAAAAGTGCCTCCATATACCATTATTCCTCCACCAGCAGCTTGCCAATTACCAAGTAAATCATATTCTTTTGTTAAATCTGGTTGAGTGTTTAATTTGAATCTAATTGCAAAGGTTACACCATTTTTAAATTCATATTTTTCAAGTCCTAAATCTATATAATCATCTACTCCATCAAAAGACATATAACCATCATTTTTTGTGGCTCCATTTATTTTACATATATAACAATTATTCAAGTCTTTATCAACTGTGATATTTGATTCATAATATGACTTTCTCGCACAGTATGTTCCATCACTTATGGCTAACATTATATCTCCATCACTTGTTATTGCCATACTTCCACTAGTAACTGTCTTATCATCTATTTCTATTTTATCTTTGTCCCTTGGAAATTCAAAAATACCCTCATTTTCATTTAGTTGTCTATTATAATAATATTTACCTGCTCTTATAAATGCATTTGCAGTTTCTTTAAATGAGGCTATTTTTGCATCTGTTATTATATTTATTATTATTGGTACTGCTATTAAGGCTATTATTGCTAATATTACTATTACTGCTAGTAACTCTATT
>CANRAQ010000073.1 GCA_947628725.1 uncultured Bacilli bacterium
ATGAATTGTTCAAAATCTGCTTTTGATTTATATGTAGTTCCATATATAGTATATGTACCATCTTTATTAATTACGCCTTCTTCATCTACATAAACTGTTGTTGTAGTTGTTGTTTTCTTTGGAGTAGTTGTAGTTGGTGTTGGTGTTGTAGTTTTTGGTGTAGTCGTAGTTGCTTTTGGTGTTGTTGTAGTTGCTTTTGGTGTTGTTGTAGTTGTCTTATCAGGTATAAACTCATTTTCTACACGTGTTGTAGTTTTTGTTGGTTTTGTTGTAAATTGTCTTTTTATATCTTCATAAGTTTCTTTTGTTACTTTTTCACCTTTATTATAAACTTTTTGATCACCAAAATAATAATCACTTTCTAATACTACATATTTACCAGCATCTGATTCAGGTATTATTCTACCATCTTCATAGATATATCCATCAGGTAACCCAGTATCACTATCTACTTTACCTTCTTGAACAGTATTTCCCTCTTTATCTTTTACCTCATAATATTCATCTTTTTTATAAACATTACCATCTTGATTGACATATTCGTCTTGTTTTGTTTCATAACTAACAATTACTTCATTTCCCTTTTCATCTTTAGTTACTGTTACATTTGGATTTTTCTTTGCTTCTTCATATTTTTCTTTGTTTTCTTCATCTATGAATAGATTACCATCTTGATCTTCTACTACTTTATTTACGTCTATTTTGCTATTAGATGGATTTTGAACTATTGGTCTATCAGTAACAGTTGGTAATTCAGCCTCTATACCTAAATCAGCTAAAACCCTTCTTGTAGTTGTATCATCAGTTAAAGTAGGTTCTTCACTTTCTGGTGTAGTAGTTGTTACTGAACTATTACCACTATTCTTTATATCATCTTTTGAATCCTTTTTTTCATGTTTAATTGTAGAAGAAACTATAGCAGCAATAGCTAAGGCAACTACAACTGCACCAGCAGTAGTAATAGCTACTACTTTTTTCCTTTTATTTTCTCTTTCTTCAATTAATCTGTCAAATTCATCAGCACTATTTTGTTCTTCCTCTGCTTCTACTGCAGGATCTTGAGCACTATTTTGTTCTTCCTCTGCTTCTACTGCAGGATCTTGAGTATTATTTTGTTCTTCCTCTGCTTCTACTGCAGGTTCATCAGCACGTTTTCCAGCTAAACTTTCATTGATTTTAGCAACATAATCTTTCTTTTCTTCATTAGTCATACCATAACCCTCTTTCTTCTTTAAAAAGCAAAAAATAATTTCTTTTTAAATTTATGCCGTATATATTAACACATTTATTCCGTTTTGTCAAATAAATTTGAATTACTTATTAAAATATAGAAAAATAAAAGAAATAATAGCATTTTTTACTATTATTTTATCTTCTTTTTAACTAAAGTATACACTATGGCATGTATTTCATCTACGTTTCTCATATTATCGGTATTATCACATCTAACTTTGTCCCATGAAAGATAATCCGATATAAACATTGCGTTATCATATACCTTTTTCATAAAATCTAAATTTTTTTCATGTATATCATTTTCTACTCCATCATTTTGTTTTCTTGAATTTCTAATCTTTGTCACTAAATCAAATGGTGCGGACAAAAATATAACACAGTCAGGTTCTTTAATACCAATCTTATTGTATTCAAAATCTCTAATATAATTTATAAATTCTTTTCTTTTTTCTATATCTTCTATTAACGATGATTGATATATAAGACTTGAAGTCGTATACCTATCTAATAAAATAATTTTGCCCTCATCATATAATTTTTTTAATTTTGTATACCAAGTAATACCCCTATCAGTTGCATATAAACTATTTATAAAATATGGAGAAATTTCATTTGGTGATCCATATTCTCCCTTTAAATATTTTTCTACAGGAACGCCTTGATATGTTCCATAAGATGGAAAATGGTGACTTACAACATCGAATCCATCATCCTTTAAATGTTTGCAAAGCATATTATACTGAGTTGTTTTTCCTATTCCATCACAAGCACCTTCAATAACAATTAATTTACCCTTATTCATATTACACCTTTTAATTAAAATTTATATAGTAAATGTTTATACTAATTACTACTATTAATATTTTCCTTCCTAAATTAATTATAACATATATTATAAACAAACATGAAAAATAAAGAAAAAAATTTCAAACTAATTGAAATTTTTAACTAATATTTCTTTTAGACCAATATACTCTTTCTATCTTTTTTTGTTTAGCTTTTTCTAACTCTTCTCCTGTTAAATTTGGATATTGTTCAGAAACATTATCATTATAAAGTATAATTTCATCTTTTAATTTATTTAAATTCTCTTTTATTGAATTTAAAATTTTAATCATATTTTCTTTGTTTTCTAAATCATTTAAATTTTTGATAGTTTTATTTGCAACATTAAATTGTGAATATAAATCATCTATACTTACACCTAGATCAACTGAATTTTTAATTGCAGTACATTGTTCTTTTTGTTCTTCCTTTAAATAACACAATCTATCGAATATTTTTTTATTTGATATTGATTTTGGCAAACTTTTAGAATCAAATGTTAAATTATTAACTGTTATATATCTTTCTGTTTCAGAATAATCTTCAGATGACAATCTTACTTCTATTAAATAATCGGAATCTGTAGTTGTATACTCTATAATATCATCTTGATAATTTGGAATTATTTGTATATTATTTAAATATGGTATAGTAATATTCCATTTAAATTCAGTACCAACTTTATATTTAGTATTTGTAAAATCTATATTTTCATCTAATACTAAATCTTTAAAACCATGTATTTTTATTACATTTAGTATAGAAAGTATTTTATCCAATTCATCCCTATGAGTTAAAATATATTTATAAAATGAATTTAAATCTGATTCTTCGAAATCTAAATTTTCTGTACATAAAAAATCAATTATACTACTATAACTATTTATTTTATCTATAACATTTTTATTTTGGTGATAAAATTCTTTTATTTTTTTAGCACCTAAAACAAACTTTCCATTAGAGATTTTATTTAATTTATCTATATCATTACTATCAAATTTAGTTGGTAAATCAACTAAATTTTTTTTAAATTCTTCATATTCATCTAGTATATTACACAATGCGATTAAATTTTTAACATTTGATTTAATTACCTTTTTATTTTCCATAAAATCAAACCTCCCCCTCAATTCGTAGTATTATAGCACATATAAATAAATATGTAAACATTTTTATCTAATATTTTGGATTTGGCAAAATATTATACACTATATAATTTTTTATATTTTATAACATAATACAAATACTTTATCTTGTCTATATTTAAGTATAGCTTCTAAATTAAAATAATTTAGTATAAAACATTGTATAAGGAACAACTGTTTGATATAATGCTCATGGATACATTTGAAATATATCAGATGCTCTCCCTTTCAATTGTCAAAAGATAAGAGAAAGGTGGTGGTTAATTATGACAAAAAAGAGAACTTTCTCAATTTATTATAATTCTACTATTATCCTTTGTAGTAATCACCTTACTATTTAGATAATAAAAACATCTGATTTCAACAATAGTTGATTTCAGATGGAATCCATAAGGGATAACATCTGATTCACACAATCAAATGTATCCTTTTTTATTTTATGCAAGTTTCCTTGACATATTCATAATAACATAAAAAAGAACTTTTTGCAAGTTCTATATTTTTACCTGGAGATGAAGTAAGTTTCAAAAAAACACTTTTTTAACATTTTTATAACAAATTTTTCACTATAAAATTATCTTTAAAAATTTGTTTTGTTCGCTTGTTTTAGATATTTTAATATTGTATAATTTTCATTAGGAAATACTATAACTGTTGAGTACTTGCCAACTTCTTATGGGAAGGAGGCTTGATATTTATGAAGAAAAAAGATTTATTAATCTCATTTCTAATATTAATTATCATTTTATTAATAGTCTCTTTAATGATTCTAGGTATAAAAAAATAGTACTCAATCTGCGATAGATTAAGTACAAACTCTTATTAAGGTAAGTACTCAACATGCGAAAGTTAAGTATTTCCCTTTTTTATTTTATTCAAGTTCCCTTGACATATTCATAATAACATAAAAAAGAACTTTTTGCAAGTTCTCTATATTTACTCGAGTTTTTCAAGTTTGATATATATTTGGTGCAAGAGAATAGACTTGTTCCATTTAATAGTAAACTACAAAGTAACTAATAAAATATAAAACAAAATAGTTTATAAAAAGGATAGTTTGCAAGTTTAATAATGAAATATATAATATTGTTGCAATAATTATTGATAATATGAAAACTTAGTCTTTTTTATTTTTAATCATTATTCCTAATTGCAACATTGCTTTCATATTTTCTACTTGTTGTTCATTTAATTCTTCTATTTTTTTTATTCTTCCACATAATTTAAAATAACATATTATTAATGATATTACTAGAGCTATACTTCCCAAGTGTATTATTGTTAATAGTGTTATTGTCATTGTTCCTATATTTTCCATATTTATCTTACCTTTCTTTTTTTAATTATATCAAATTATATTTTTTTAATCAATATTTATATACACCTGGAGGTGAAGTGAGTTTCAAAAAAACACTTTTTTAACATTTTTATAACAAATTTTTCATTATAAAATTATATTTAAAATTCCCTTTGTTCGATTGTTTTATAATATCAGTTATAGTATAATATTTGTAGGAACATTTGATGTGTGTGTCTGCCTCCAATCTTGAGAAAGAAAGGAGGGATACAATGAAAAAAAGAACTTTTATTGTAAAAGTCCTTCGGCT
>CANRAQ010000074.1 GCA_947628725.1 uncultured Bacilli bacterium
TATTATACTATTATATTTTTTTTGGATTAAAATCTATATCTAAAGTAATTTTATTGTTATTTATTTCTTTATTTATTATAAATTTTAATGTTTCATATACTTGATTTATATTTTTATATTTAAGTATTATATTCATATAATATTTATTATATATTTTAGGTATTGAACTCATACTAGGGCCTAATACATTTACACTAGTAGTATTTGAAATTAAATACTCTTTTATTTTATTTGCTTCATTATTTAAGTATTCATAATCTGTTGAATTTAATTTTATTAGGCACAGATTATAATATGGAGGATATTTTAATTTTTTTCTTATACTCATTTCTTCTTTATAAAAATTATAATAATCGTTTTCACTTGCATATTTTATGCTATAGTTATCTATATTATAACATTGTATTATAACTTTACCTTCTTTAACGCTTCTTCCTGCTCTACCTGAAACTTGATTTAGAAGTGAAAAAGTTCTTTCACCACTTCTATAGTCTGGTATATTTAAAGTAGCATCTCCGTTTATTACTCCTACCAAAGTTACATCTTCAAAATCTAATCCTTTAGCAATCATTTGTGTACCAATTAATATATTATATTTTTTATTTCTAAAATCACTTATAATTTTTTCATGACTTCCCTTTTTTCTAGTAGTATCTATATCCATTCTAACAGTTTTACATGTTGGAAATTTTTTATTTATTTCTTCTTCTAATTTTTCTGTACCTATACCATATTCTTTTATATTTTCGCTTCCACATTCTATACATTTTTTAGGTTTATATGTTACATAATTACAATAATGACAATTTAGTTTATTTCCATTTTTATGATATGTTAATGGTATATCACAATTAGGGCATTTATATGTTGTACCACATTCATTACAAGTTATAGTAGTTGTATAACCTCTTCTATTTAAAAGTAATATTACTTGTTCATTTTTATTTAATCTTAAATTTATATCATCTATTAATTCTTGTGAAAGTATTCTATTACCTTTTTTTATTTCATCTTTCATATCTATTAATTTAACAGTAGGCATTTTATTATTTATTCTATTTTTTAATTCTAATAATTTATATACTCCTGTTAAAGCCCTAGTATAACTCTCTATAGATGGTGTTGCACTTCCTAAAATTATAGGACAATTATATGTTTTTGCTCTTTTTATAGCAATATCTATAGAATCATATCTAGGATTATTATCTTGTTTATATGTATCAGAATGTTCTTCATCTAAAATGATAAGTCCTATATTTGTAAATGGAGCAAATATTGCACTTCTAGCGCCTATTACTATTGATACTTCTTTTCTTTCTATTTTTCTCCATTCATCATATTTTTCTCCATCAGATAAAGCACTATGTAATATTGCAACTTTCTCTTTAAATCTATTTTTAAATAGATTTACCATCTGTGGAGTTAAACTTATTTCAGGAACTAATACTATAATTTCCTTTTTTTCTTTTAATACATTTTCCATAATATTCATATATACTTCAGTTTTACCTGAACCTGTTACACCATGAATTAAGTATGGTTTAAAATTATTTAAATTACTTGATATTTCATCTACTATTAATTTTTGATCTTTATTTAATACTATTTTTTTATCTATATTATCTTTAAGTTTATTATTTAATCTATATATTTCTTCTTTATATTCTTCTATTACTTTTTTATTTAATAATGTATTTATACTTGATAAAGATATTTTTGTTAATTCACTTTTTAAAGTATCTTTATTTTTTAATATATCTATTATTTTTCTTTGATTATCGTTTTTAGCAACATAATCATAATCTATTAATTTTATTAAAGTAACATATTTTTTATTAACTAAAAAATTATTATGCGCTTTTAATGCGGCTGGCAACATAGTTTGATATGCACTTATTAAATTACATAATGTTTTTGATTTTATATATTTACCTAGTTCTAACATCTCACTTGTCAATACGGGTTCTTCATCTACTAAATCTATTATTTCTTTTAATTTATATTCTACATTGTTTTCATCATGTATATTTAAAAGAAATCCTTCTAATTTTTGATTTCCAAAAGGTACTAAAACTCTAATACCTATTTTTACTTTATCTTTAAATTTATTAGGTACTATATAAGTAAAAGTTTTATCTAATTTTTTTGCTTTAAGTTCTATAAGTACATCTGCAAACATTTTATCACCAACTAAATTATACTATAAATTTATAAGTTAGAACAATAGTATAAATAAATTTTAATATAATATATCATACAAAAAGAAATGCTACTAACATTTCTTCTTTATTTTTTTATATTATATCTTTTATAAAATTTTTTTGCCATTTCACTATTATTAATATTTTTATTACTATTATTATTTTTAAATAATTTATCATAATCATAGTCCATATATTCTATCATTGCATATTCAACATCTTTTACTGGATAAGTTAAAATAATATTATTTGTATTTGGTAAAACAACTACTTTTAAATAATTATAATATCCTAAATTATCATATCCTATATTTTTTATATAAAAATAATGTACTTCAAATGGCTCATCTACTGGTGCTTTATTAGAGTTATTTATACTCTTTTTTAAAGAATCAAATAAATAAGTTAAATTTACTTCACTTGAAAGTGAATTCATTCCGGCCTTTCTAAAGTTTGAAAGCATCATTTTAGAAAGTACTTCATCGTAATTATCTATTTGTTTAATTACATATTTATTTTTATCTATTTTAACATCACATTCCATAGATAATTGCTTTTTCATGTAATATTCCATTACATTTAATCTTTCTGTTTCAACTTTTCTTATTTTATACATATATGGTAATAAATCTATAGCCTTTTTATAATCACCCTTTTGATAATAAGTATAAAATAAACAAGTTATAGTACTTTCATTATATCCTATAGACATATTTTTTTCTAATTCTTTTATTGCTAAATCTATAAAGCCTAATATTCTATATGATCTTGCTTTTAAATCTCTAATATAGATATCATCTTTAAAATAATTTAAATATTTTGTAGAACTATCTATTACATCATAATATTTTTTACTTTTATATAATCTTTCTATATATTTTATGTTACCTAATCTTTTATTCATAATTCATCACTGGTAATATATATTACTTTAAAATTATATAAAAGTCAATAAGTAAAGATTGAAAAATTACACATGTTCTTTATATGTATTTTTTATGGTGTATTCATAATAATTTATATAAAAAAATTGGGCCACATTCATTAAAGAAAGTGACCCAAAGTAATTAAGTAGGACTTCTGTCTCCTACATATCTGCTTTCGGTAAAATACCTACTCGAACCTTTACAGGTGTGACGGACGAAGATTTTCCGCCTTTTAATTACTTACTATTTCAATAAAAAGTTTAAAATTTTTAAATCTTTTTATCAGTTAAAATTTATCACAATATTACAAATTTTACAACCCTTTTTTGTAACAAATTTATGATTATTACACATCTTAACTAAAAATATAAACTTATCAATATTTAAAATATAATTTACTTTTCAATCTTTTCTTTTATAAATTCTATTAAATTTTCATATTTAACTTTATATTCTTCTTTAGAATTATTATCTTTAATAGTTAAAATACCACTATTTTTTTCATTCTCTCCTACAATAATTATAAATTTAGAATTCATTCTATCTGCATTTTTAAAATTATTTTTTAAATTTCTATTGTTATAATCAATATCACTTATAATATCATTTAATCTTAATTTAGAGCAGATTCCTATAGAATATTCTTTTTGTTCTTCACTCATAGGAATTATATAGCAGTCTATTCCATCTTCTAAATTAAAATTAATATTTTCGTATTCTAATGCAGTCATAAGTCTTTCCATACCAAGTGCGAATCCTACTCCACTAGTTTTAGGTCCATCTAGGTTTTCAACAAGATTATCGTATCTTCCTCCACCACAAAGTACATTTTGACTACCGAATCCCTCTACACTTGCTTCAACTTCAAATACTGTGTGTGTATAATAGTCTAATCCTCTTACTAAATTTGTATTAACTTTATATTCTATGTTCATAGCGTCTAGATATTTTTTTACACATTCAAAGTGTTTTTTTGATTCTTCATTTAAATAATCTATAGTTTTAGGTGCATTTTTCATTATATCTAGATTATTATCTATCTTACAATCTAAAATTCTAAGAGGATTTTTATTAAATCTATCTTTACAATCTTCACATAGTTCATCTACATGAGGTAAGAAATATTCAATTAATGCTTTTCTATATAGATTTCTAGACTCACTATCACCTAATGTATTGATATTTACTTTTATACCTTTAAGTCCTAATCTTTTATATAGATTAACAGGTATACTTATAATTTCTGCATCTAACATTGGATCAGAAGATCCAAATACTTCTACTCCAAATTGATAAAACTCTCTAAATCTACCTGATTGTGGTCTTTCATATCTATACATTGGTCCATAATACCATGCTTTAACAGGCATAGTTCTATTACCATACATTTTATTTTCAATAAAACTTCTTACTATACTTGCGGTACCTTCAGGTCTTAATGTTATATCTCTATCTCCTCTATCTTTAAAGTCATATGTTTCTTTAGTAACTATATCTGTAGTTTCTCCAACACCTCTATG
>CANRAQ010000075.1 GCA_947628725.1 uncultured Bacilli bacterium
GGTCTTCCAGAATGACCTTTTCTAGTGTCATCAACATAACCTAATTTTGAATATTGGGCTTTCCATCTATGAGTTGAACTTTCTATTCTACTTTTTCCAACTATTTTAGGATCAATTCCACATTCTCTAAATACGTCTTTTGCAAATTTAGTTTCATTATCAACTTCTTTTACGACTTTCATTTTAAAGTCGTTTGTATAAGTAATACCTCTTCTACTTATATGCCTAATCCACTTATTTTTTGACAATTCCTCTATTTGCTCATCCGTAAACAATATTCTTGACATAACATCACCATCCTACATTTATTATACCACAAAAAAACCTATAGGCAAATGTTTTTTTTATTTTTTTAAAAATTTATCCATAGGTTATTACATTTTTTACACATAAATTTAATATTTTCATTATTTTTTTAAGCACGAGATGCATATTTTCCATCTTCTGTATATATAGATATAACTTCATCTTGTTCTATAAATAATGGTACTTTAACTACTAAACCAGTTTCAAGTGTTGCATCTTTAGTAGCGTTATTTGTAGTATTACCTTTTACAGCAGGTTCAGTTTTTATAACCTTTAAATCTACTTGAGCAGGTAAAATTATTCCTAATAACTCACCTTCATAGAAAGAAATTAATACATCTAATCCTTCTTTTAGATAATTGACACTATCGCCCAACTGATCTTTAGTTAATTCTATTTGATCATAAGTTTCCATATTCATAAAATTATATGAATCACCTGTTGCATAAAGGAATTGCATTCCAACTTTTTGTACCATTGCTTTTTCTAATTTAACTCCTGAATTAAATCTTTTTTCTACTATAGATCCAGTACGTAAATTTTTTAATTTTACTTGTACAAATGCTGCACCTTTACCAGGTTTTACATGTGAAAATTCTAAAACTGTATAAATATTGTTTTCAAAAAGGATTGTCATACCATTTTTAATATCATTTACATTGAACATGATTACCTCCTAATACTATTTACTAGTTTCTTTATGTAAAGTATTTTTTCTACAGTTTGGACAATATTTATTTAATTCCAAACGTTCTGTTGTATTTCTTTTATTTTTTTCTGTACGAAAATTTTCTGAATCACATTCTGTACATTTTAGAGTTATTCTTTGTCTTGCTTCTCCTTTTTTTGCCATAATTTCTCCTCCTTTTTAATATTACTTGTTTATTATAACAAATTATTTATAAATTTCAAAGTATTTTTCACTAACTTTTTTACTTATTCGCGCATTTACACTACTATTATTACTTGAAGAACCATCATCAAGCGCAACATCAGGTGAAATTACAGTGAATACTACTGTAGGATTATCATATGGAGCATATGCTGAGAAAGTATTAGTTATAGTCTGTGTATCTATTACTTTATCTCCATTTGTATCTAAAAAACTTTGTGCAGTACCAGTTTTTCCTGCTGCTTTATGGCTTAAATCAATATACCAATATCCAGTACCGCCATATGACATTACTTGTTTAAATCCTTCTTTAACTCTTGCCATATATTTTGGATCAGTATCAACTTTATTTAATTCTTCTGGAGTAGTTTCATATATTAATTTTGTTAGTGGTTCTTCCTTTGAATCAAATACTGCTTTTAATAAATATGGTTTCATTCTTACCCCGTCATTTGCAATAGTTGTCATGTACTGCGATATCTGAATTGGTGTATATGTATCATATTGTCCAATAGCAAAATCTAATAAAAGTCCAGATAATCTATTTTCACCCTTATATCCCAATGATTCATTAGGTAAATCAATTTTCGTATAGACTCCTAAACCAAATTGCGCAAAAGTATCTCTATATTTATCAAATGCACTTTCATCTATAACTAATGGAGCATTATAACTATAACTTCCTTTTCCAACTTTAATAGCAGTATAAAATTGATATACATTTGATGAATATTTAAGTGCTTGAATATCATTTATATTTCCATACTCTCTATAAGAACATTTAAGAGGAGTTGCTGCTATCTTTATACAACTATCATTTCTAACTTCGCCTATTTGTAATGCACCAGTATTATATCCAACAATATGAGAGGCACCCTTTACTATAGATCCCGGTGTAACTGATGATGTTATTACTCCAGGTGTATAATCATATATCTTATAACTTCCATCTGGATTTTTCACTATTTGTTTACCTGCCATGGCTAAAATTTCACCAGTCTTTGGATCATTTATAATTACATATGATTTATCAAAATATTCAGTTCCTCTTTCACCCTTTGCGATAATTAATTCTTCTTCTATTATTTTTTCAACTGCTTTTTGTAATTCAATATCTATAGTAAGTACTATATCATTACCTCTATTACCTTTTTTTATTTCAGTATAACTTCCATCACTATTTACTTCATAAGTTGCCTTAGTACCTTTTAGATAATCTTCATATTGAAATTCTATATAACTTGTTCCTACTCTATCTGTTAAACTATATCCCTTTTTTAAATACTCATCTTTTAAATTATATGGAAGTCCACTAGAACTAGAGGATACACTACCCAAAATAGTCTTAAAAGTATTTCCATATGGATAATATCTTTCCCAATTTAATTTAACATTAAATCCAGGAAGTGTATCTATATTTTCAGCTATAATAGCGTATTCTTCATCAGTTACCCCCTCATTTTTTATTTCTTTTTCGGTGTAATAATAACCCTTATTCATCAAGTTATATATATAACATGCTTCTTTATCTATATCTCCATAATCTTTTAAATCATCTTCTGTTACTCTTTCTAATTTCATATTATCTATATCAGAAGAAGATATTTTTCTAAGTTCTAACTCTTCCCATTCTTTATCTTTTATTTTTTTATTTGCTAATTTAGGATTATTTAATATCCAAAATCTTTTTAACATATTTACAGTTAATTTAGAATAATCAACTTTTATATACTCTGCAACTTTATAAGCCATTTTTATTTCTTCTTTAGTAGATATATTATTTTCTTTTTTGTAATATATAGTCTTTACAGATCTATTATCAACTATAATATTACCATTTCTATCATATATTCTTCCTCTTGGTGCTGACTCACCTTCTATTATAGTTGTAGTCAAATCTGATAATTTTTCTTTATAATGCTTATTTCTAATTATTTGTATATAAAATAAATTCAATATTAATACAGACATTAACACTATTATAAATATTACTATAAGTTTATATCTTTTTTCAATTATTTCTCCAATATTTACTTTTTTCTTATGATACTTATATTTATTTATTTTCTTTTTCATCTAAATTTTAATCATTTGAAAAAAGTATATATTTATTTGTAACATTATAATCACCTACTATTATTTTATTCATTATTATTATATTTAATCATATATTATTATTGGTGAGAATATGAAAAGTTTACTAAAAAACTATATAGATTTATTAACTGTAGAAAAATTAAATAATTTTGGATTAAAAAATGATATACATTTAAGTAATTTAGAATTAGAATTTTTACTTGATTTAGTTAAAAACAATTTTGATGATATAATTATAAACGATCAAAAATATTTAAATATCATTAAAAATAAATTTGATGAAGATAATTATAAAAAAATTGAAACTCTATATTTAACTTATAAAGCAAAATATAAAGATTATTTACTTTAATATATCATCTATTAAATTTTCATTAAATTTTTTAGCTCTTATCATTTCTATTTCTTGTTTATATGGAGGTTTACCTTCCACATAAGGTGTTTCTAATATTTTAGGAATACCTTTTATTTTTTCACAATATATTATTTTTATAAGTTTATCAAATCCGATTTTACCAATACCTATATTTTCATGTCTATCTTTATGTGAACCTATAATATTTTTAGAGTCATTTATATGTATAACTTTTAAATAATTAAGACCTATAATACTATCAAATTCATCAAGTATCTTATCAAAATCACCTAAATCATATCCCGCATCATTCAAATGGCATGTATCCATACATACGCCTATTTTATCCTTTAAATTTATTCCATCTATAATACTTTTAATTTCATTAAAATTTCTACCTATTTCAGTACCCTTACCTGCCATAGTTTCTAGACAAACTATAACATTAGTATCTTTAGTTAGTACTGTATTTAAAGAATCTATAATATTTTTAATACCAGTATCTACACCCAATCCAACATGACTACCAGGGTGAAGAACTAATTTATTCACACCTATTTTTTCTACTCTACTAATTTCTTCCTTTAAAAATCTAACATTAAAATCAAAATTATTTGAATTAGCCAAATTTATTATATATGGGGCATGTACAACTACATTATCTAAATCTATATTATTTTCATTCATTAATTTTAATCCATTATTAGTTTTTTCACTAGATATAGGAACACGAGCAGTATTTTGTGGAGCCCCTGTATAAAACATAAATGTATTGGCGCCATATGATAAAGCCTCTAAAACACTACCTTCTAATTGATCTTCCTTTTTAAAAGATACATGTTGACCAATAATTAAACTCATGATATCACCAATTAAATTATAACATAAACATAAACATTTTAAATATAAAATTTTAAATTTTACTTATAAAATAAAAATAAAAGATATATCAAATACCTTTTATTAACTTAATGG
>CANRAQ010000076.1 GCA_947628725.1 uncultured Bacilli bacterium
CATTTATAACAGGAAGTAGTAATGGAACACCAAGTCAATCTTCCACAACAAATCCACAATACACATATGATGTAGAATTAAATGGAACAGGAGCAAGTACAACAGGAACAATATATGGAATATATGATATGAGTGGAGGGGCAAAGGAAAGAGTAATGGCAAATTTCAATGATGAGATAAGTATATCTGGCTTTGATGAATCATGGTTTAACGATAACGAAAAATATTATGATAAATATACTATAACCTCTATTGATTCATGTACAGATGCAGAATGTAAAGGACATGCATTAGGTGAGACAGCAGGATGGTATGGAGATTCTACGGACTTCGTTGATTTTGATTATCCTTGGTTCGGTCGTGGTGGTGGCCACTACGATATTGGCGGTGCGGGCGTGTTTTACTTCTACAGCAGTGGCTATTGGCAAGGTAGCAAATCTTTCCGTGTTGTCATTGCGCCTAGTGTAAGTGCTAATTAAAATGATATATAATATATGAAATATTCATGATAAGAAATAATGAAGGATTAACAAATTTATCCTTTTTTTCTTGACTTTAATATAAAGTTGTGCTAATATTTATTTAGACACGAAAAAGTGTTTTTATTTTAAATAAATTTAAAGTGGGTGAATATATGAAAGCTTTAGCGCGTTTTTTTGTAAGTGTAAAAAAGGAAATGAAAAAAGTTAGATGGCCAAAGAAAAAGGAAATGATTACTTTTTCAGTATCTACAATAATTATAATTTGTTTCTTTATGTTATTCTTTTCAGTATCAGATGGAATAATAAGTATGATTGTGAAGGTGTTTAGTTAATGGAAAAAGAATGGTATGTAGTTAATACTTATTCTGGTCACGAGAATAAAGTAAAAGAAAAATTAGAGATGCGTGCAAGTTCTATGGGAATGGAAGATTATATATTTCGTGTAGTAGTACCATCTCAAAAAGAAAAAGTAATAAAAAATGGAAAAGAAGTAGAAAAAGACTCAAAGATGTTTCCTGGTTATATATTAGTAGAAATGGTTATGACAGATGAAGCGTGGTTTGTAGTTCGTAATACTCCAGGTGTTACAGGATTTATAGGTTCGAGTGGTAAAGGTGCTAAACCATTCCCTTTAACAAAACAAGAAGTAGATAAAATACTAGGAAATATGGGAATGAGTAGAATCGATGTAGTAAATGAAATAAGTGAAGGAGACACTGTAAAAGTTATAAGTGGTGCCTTTGCAAATATGTTCGGTAAAGTAAAATTTGTCGATATGGTAAATCAAAAAATTGAAGTTGCTCTTGATTTATTCGGTCAAGAAACTATAGTTGAAGTTTTATTTACAGAAATAGAAAAAGCATAAAGACTATTAAAAAATAGTCTTTTATTATATAATAAATATAGGTGATGATAATGAAAAAGAGAATAATAATTTCAGTTATAATTATATTGGTTTTATTTTTAGCCATATTTTCGTTTAAAAAAATATATGATTACTACAGAATTAAAAATGCTAAAATAGAAGTAGTTTTAATTGATAATTTAAATATAGGTATAGATGATGAAGTGTCTTTATCTGATTTTATAGTAAGTATTAATGGTCGTTATGACGATTATAAGATAGATACAAGTGAAATAGGTGAAAAGTTAATTAAGTTTAATTTTATTAATGATGATAACATAAAAGTATCTTATTCTTTTAATATAAATGTAGTAGATGATATAGAACCATTAATAATGTTAGGAGAAAGTTATACAGTATATATTGGTAGTGAAGATACTTTAATAAATGATATATTAAGTGGAGATAATATAGATAATACTCCAAAAAGAGAAATAATAGGTGAATACGATTTAAATAAATTAGGTACTTATCCTCTTCAATATGTAATAACTGATAGTAGTGGGAATGTATCTAGTAAGAAATTTAATTTAAATGTAATTGAAAAACCTAAAACTACTTATACTGAACATCATACTGATTTTAAAGATATATATAACATACACAAAACCGATAATACATTAATAGGACTAGATATTTCTAAATATCAAGGTGATATAGATTTTGATACAATAAAAAATGAAGGAGTATCTTTTGTAATGATAAGAGTAGGAACAGAGAAAAAAGATACTGGAGAATTTGTACTTGATCCAAAATTTAAACAAAATATAGAAGGCGCTATAGAAAGTGGAATAGATGTTGGTATTTATTTTTATTCATATGCTAAAACTAAAAATGAAGCAATAGAAGATGCTAAATGGGTAATAGATCAAATTAAAGATTATAAGATTACTATGCCAGTAGCGTTCGATTGGGAAGATTGGACTGATTTTAATAGTTATAATGTAAGTTTTAAAGAACTTACAAATATTGCATATGCTTATTTAAATGAATTAAACAAAAAAGGTTATGATACATTTTTATATTCAAGTAAAACATATTTACAAAATATATGGACTAATGAAAAATATGATACTTGGTTAGCTCATTATATAGATAAGACTACTTATACTGGTAAATATAAAATGTGGCAATTATGTTCAGATGGAGTAATAAATGGAATTAATGGTTATGTAGATATCGATATATATTATAAAAATTAATTTAAGCCTTTTGATAATACAAAAAGCAACTAAAAATTTACATTTTGAAAATGATAATTGATGTTGCATCTAATAAAAAACATATATAATTTTACATGGAGGTGGAAATATGAGATTTTGTGATAAACTTGCAAAATTAAGAAAAAACAATAATATGAGTCAAGAACAACTTGCTGAAGCAATGAATGTATCTAGACAATCGATTTCTAAATGGGAATCAGGGAATGTATATCCAGACATGGATAAATTACTACAACTATGTAAAATTTTAGATTGTAAATTAGATGAACTTATGGATGATGGTGCTATAAAAGATAGCCCAAAAACAAATGAAAAAAATATATTTAAAAAAGTCTTGAATACTGTAGCAAACATATATAATATGTTTTGTAGTATGACATTTAAAGAAAAATATAAATGTATAGTAGAAGTATTATTCCTATCATTTATTACATTTATTATAGGTATTATTTTACATTCATTATTTACTGATTTTTTGTATGAAGTATTTAAACTTTTACCATTTGGTATTGGAACATATATGTATAGAATATTTGCCTTAGGTGTAAAAATATTAATTATAATATTTGGATTTATATTGGTATACTATATATTTAAAGTTAGATATTTAAATTATTTTAAAGTTGTAGATGATAAAAAAGAAATAATAGATAATACTAAAAAAGAATACATTTCACATAATACAGAAAAGGTAGTTATTAGAGATCCAAAACATTCTAGCTTAAATATATCTTTAAAAATAAAAAATATGTTTATTGCAATTATAAAAGTTCTATTACTTATTATATTAATACCTGCTATATTTACATTGATTATGCTTTCTTTTATATTTATAATATTTGTAAGTCATTTTAGTTATGGCGCTATATTTATAAATTTAAGTATATTATTTTTATCATTAGGTGTTTTAAATTATATAATAATAGAAATGTTATTAAAATTTATATTTAATATAAGACAATCTTATAAAAGAATGTTTATCATGTTTATATCATCTTTACTACTAGTTGGTATATCAGTTGGACTTGTAAACTTAAATTTATTAAAATATGAGTATATAAATGAAAATGGATTATCAAATTCTAATACGAATACAAAAACTATTAATATAGATTTTAAAGATAATATTGTTACAGAAATATTAGAAAATACAAATGATGTTGATTATGTTATAGATAATAGTGTAGATGATATAAAATTAGAAATAACTTCAGTAAGTGGAACAGATTATAAGCCATATTATACTATGCATTTTTCAAATGATAAAGTATATGAACAATTATATATAGAATTAAACGATGTATCATTTAACAAAATATATAAAATAGTACTAAATGATTTAAAAAACAAAAAAATAAGAAACTATAATCTTGATACTGCTATAAAAATAAAAATATATATATCAGAAAAAAATTATGAAACGCTAATTAAAAATAATGAAAACTGGTAAATGTAATTATTTATATTATTTTCGTTAAGAAGGCTAAATTTATTAGTCTTTTTTTCTATTTAATTCATAATTTTTAGTAGAGGTGATTTATGAAGAAAGTTGTATTGTTTTTAATTTGTTTGTTTGCATTTTTACCTATGATAAGTGCTGAAGAAAATACACTTGCTAAAAGTGCAAAAAGTGCTATTTTAATTGAGGCAAGTACTGGTGAGATAATTTATGAATATAATTCACATGAAAAATTAGAGCCAGCTTCAATGACTAAAATTATGAGTCTATTATTAATAATGGAAGCAATAGAAAAAGATGTAATAAGTTGGGATCAAATGATAACTGTATCACAAAATGCTTCAAGTATGGGAGGATCACAAATATTGCTTGAAACTAATGAACAAATGAGTGTAGAAGATTTAGTAAAAGGTATAACTATAGCAAGTGG
>CANRAQ010000077.1 GCA_947628725.1 uncultured Bacilli bacterium
AAATTCTTGCATTTTTATAGTTATAATCAAATAAATTGATCACTTTTTTTGTTTAATTGGTTCACTATTATACATTTGATTATATATAAATAGATTTACAAGATTCCCCATATCAGTATATCCACTATTATTATAATTATCATTTATATTTTCAATTTCTATAATTATATTATTAACCATATTTAATATATTAGTTATAATTGGAGTAGGATTTGGTATTTTACTAAGTTCATTTCTTACATTTACGTAAAAACTTTTTATACCGTTTTGACCATTTAGATAATATATATTTAATAGATTATTTTTAGCCATGAAAGTCCAATCTTTTTCTCTTTTAAATATTTCATCATAAAAATTATCTCTAAGAGCCATGTTATCCTCCTAAACTAATTAAATTGTTTTACCTTTATTATAACTATTATATTCATTGATTTGATTTACTGCTTTTCCAAACTTTCTACTTAATCTTTGTAAACACATCATATATGCGACAATCTCTAAATGTGAGATAGGTTCACGTTTTTTTAATTCTTTTTCTCTTACATTTTTAGTATTAGATAATAAATCTATTTGATTTTCATATTTTTCCTTTAAAGTATCTAATATATATGAATTACCTGGTTCACCTAATAATGTACTTATTTTATCATCGAGTATCTTAGTATATGTTTCTGAAAATGAAATTGTGCCTGTTTTAATATCAATTATTCTACCACCAGTTTTTTTATTGTTTATTTCACATTTGTTATTTGGAATTGAATAAACTAAAACTGGGATTGAGGTTTTTTCTTTTTTAGGTTTTTCACTAATTTCACTTTCATCGACTTTAGTACTAGAGTCATCTAAAGATTGATTATATTTAATTCTTTTAACTTCATCAGATAATGTATTGTATGCCTTTTCTAATAAGTTTCTATCATCATCAGTCATAGATGAATATCTAGAACCAAATTTTTTTTCTAGATATTTTTTTCTTATCTCAAAAGATGTTGCATTTGTATCTATATCTAATAATTCATAATAATTTTTCATTACTTCAGTCTCCATATAATCATCTCCATCTATTATAATAATATTATAGCATATAAAGACCAAAAATAAAAGAGTTAATATGTAACTACTTTTAAATTTGGTGAACTTTTTAATAGATTTTTATCTTCTTTTTTTATAGTAATAGTACTTGTATCACCATCAGATATATATTTAGTATTTTCTAATAATTTGAAATTCATCTGTATATCAAATTCTTCACCATTATTGTCATAAGCTCTAATTCTTTTTAAAAACATAGGATTAAAATCTTTATTGAAAGGTGATGATTCACTTTTCCATCCTACTCTAAGTGCAGACTTAGTTTTATAAGTTTTAGATTCATATGTAGACTCATATATATATTTCATGTTTTCATGTTCTAAATTATATGGAGAGCCAAATGGTAAGGCAACTATATTTACATATTTATTTGGTATAATGTCATCTAAAATGCTATAAATCTTTCCTATTTCTTTTATTGATTCATCACCGCTAGCCTTACTAAAATCTACATGAGTATATGTATGATTACCAATATCATATCCATTATTAACTAACCATTTTATAATTTTTTCGTTATATTCAGGTTGATTAAATAACCCTCCATTTACAAAAAAAGTGGCAGTGACATTATAGTCAGGATATTTTTCTTTAAAACTCTCTAATATACCTACTGCAGAATTAGGATCTATTATGATATTTCCATCTGCATCTAAACCAGTGACTTTTATATTATTTTCAAGTCCATCATCAAATGTTAATATTATTGGGCTTTTACCTAACTGTACATCTATTTTTCCATCTACATAATCGGTTAATCTTATCATTCTATAATTATTTTTATAGAACATTTCTAAATCATTTATAAAAGCTTCACTAGTTCTTTGATATCCATCCTTATCGACATTTCCACCTATATAATCAGTTTCATCATTTTTCTTGTTATGTATTCCATGATACATCATTATTGGAACTTCACCAAGTTCATCGACTTTATTATTTTCATAGTCTTCTACTGTAAGTTCCTTAGTTTCTTCTTCCTTATCTTTTTCTATATTAGGAACAACTTCTTTTTTGCCACATCCAACAATAGATATTAAACAAATAATAATTATTAGAAATTTTTTCATTGTATCACCATTACTAATATTTACAAAAAATATTTTTTTATTATTTTTCTTTATAATCTATTCCTAAATGTTTATACGCTTTTTCTGTTACCATTCTTCCTCTAGATGTTCTTTTTAAAAGCCCAGTTTGTAATAAATATGGTTCATACACATCTTCAATTGTAGTCTGTTCTTCACCTATTGATGATGCAATAGCATCTATACCTACTGGTCCACCATTAAATTTTTCTATAATAGATTTAAGTAAATGATAGTCTGTTTCATCTAATCCAAGTTCATCAACTTTAAGTTTGTCTAAAGCATGTTTAGTAATCTCTAAATCTATTACTCCTTTACCCATTACTAAAGAAAAGTCTCTAACTCTTTTAAATAATCTATTACAAATACGAGGTGTACCTCTGGATCTACGGGCTAGTTCACTTGCAGCGTCCTCATCAATTGGGCAATCTAAAACTCTACTTGTTCTAAGTGCAATTTGTTTTAATTCATCTTCAGTATAATAATTTAATTTATTTATTATCCCAAATCTATCCCTTAATGGACTAGTTAAATCACCTGCTCGTGTAGTTGCGCCAATAAGCGTAAATGGTGGTAAATCTATCTTGATACTTCTACTAGAACTTTCGGTACCAACAACTATTTCTAAAGTAAAATCTTCCATTGCAGAATACAAAATTTCCTCTATAAATCTAGGTATCCTATGTATTTCATCTATGAAAAGTACATCCCCTTCTTCTAAGTTAGAAAGAACGGCTGCTAAATCACCACTTTTTTCTATAGAAGGTCCACTTGCGGTTTTAATATTACTTCCAAGTTCATTTGCAATTATATGTGAAAGAGTCGTTTTTCCAAGCCCCGGAGGCCCATATAACAATACATGATCTAGTGGTTCATCACGCATTTTTGCAGCCTCTATAAATATACTAAGATTTTCTTTTACTTCACTTTGACCAATATATTCTGATAAAGTAGATGGTCTAATATTTTGTTCAAAATTGTCTTCTTCTTTTTTATCTACAGTAACTATCCTATCCATCATATTACCTACTTTCTATGTAATTTAATACTTCTTTCCAAGATTTAATGTCACTTCCAAATAATATACAATCTATATTTTCTTTTTTCATGTTCTCATATACATTTTTATTATCATCTATCATTAAATCTATTCCTAATTTTTTTGCTAAATCTGACTTTTTTTCGGCATCAAAATAAATATCATCCATTTTAATACCATAATTTAATAAAACTTTTTTAGTTAATTTTTTAGTATCCTTATAATAAATATTACTGCGTGCAGTTATTATAATTAATTTATTACCTTTATCGTGAAGGTAATCTAGGACTTCTTTTGCCCCATGTTTTAATTTAGAATTTTCGATTATCTCTTTCAAATAAATTGATAAAAATTTATTATATTCTTCAGCAGACCATTTTTCACCGAATTTTTTATTAAAATTTATATTATCTCTTTTTTTTATATATTCAAAATAATCACCAGAACTTAATAGTGTATTATCTATATCTATTCCTATTTTCATACTACTTTAACATCAATTTTAATGCTTCCTTTACCTGACTTTCTATATTTAAATCTGAATTTATAGATGGTAATACCTTATTTATGTCGACCTGTTTATAACCTAAACCTCTTAATACCTCTATTAATTCATCATAATCTTTAAATTTATTTCCTTCACTAGTTTTAGCTAATTTTCCCTTTAAATCTAATATTATCTGTCTAGCTACTTTATCACCTATCTTAGGAAATTTTTTTAAATATAATATATTTTCTCTTTCAATTGCGTCCGTAATTCCATTTATAGATCCTGTCGCAAACATAGGAAGTGCCATTTTGCATCCTAAACCTTTTACATTAATCAATTTTAAAAATAGTTCTTTTTCTTCTATAGTTTTAAATCCATATAGACTATTTTCATCTTCTCTAACATATTGATAGACATATATTTTATATTCCTTGTCTATTTCAAAAGAATAAGGATTTGCGGTATATATTAAATAACCTATTCCATTATTATCTAATACTATATAATTACTATCCTGTTCTATAATTTTACCCTTTATATACTCATACATAATATCACCATATAAAGTATAACACAAACAAATGTTTTTAACAA
>CANRAQ010000078.1 GCA_947628725.1 uncultured Bacilli bacterium
TATATCCTTACTCCTTTCGTATTTTACATTACCATTATAATATCAAAAAAAAAAAAAAATGCAAGCATTTTTTGAAAATTTTTTAAAATTTTTTTAAATACTTACTTTTTTATTTCTATTAAAGGTAATCTATAAATATTAGAAAGATTTAATGCTTTAGAATATACTTCATTATTTCCATCATTTATATAATATACTGCTTGTATTTTAGTTTTAAGTCCATTAAGTGCGATTCTATTGCAAATTTTAAAACTTACAAATTCATCTTCTATTTGTTTTGGAGTTTTTAAATTTGACATATCACCATAATTTACTGTTGATATATCATCATTTTCTGTAACATACATTATATTATCATTATATCCACATATAAATCCTATTTGATAATCTTCATAGTTATTTACTAATGATATTTCTTTTTTAGTTATAAGTATTGTTTGATACTCTTCTAAAACTACTTCACTATTTGAACATATAAAGTAAAAATCATCATTTAAATTATAATTATTTAAATCTGTTATAGTATTTTTCCATATATCTTGAACTATTATACTAAGTGCTTTTTCAATTTGTTCTAAATTATAATTACCAGTACTAACATTATTAGTTATTACTGCAATTATTTGTTTACTTTCTTCATCTAAATAATTTATATAATATGAAATAATATAATCTAAAGTTTTTTTAACATTCTTTATTCCTATTTTTTCATATATAAATTTCTTTTCTTTTTCTATTTCTTCTATCTCATTTATAAATAATTTTTCAAAACTATTTAAAGATATTTTTAATTTATTTTCATCGACTAATATATCATATTTTTCTTTAGCGCTTTCATAATTAGTATCATCGTACGCTAAAAAGTTATTATAATTTTTTTTAAATTGATTAAACTCCATAGAATATTTACTATGTTCAGGCATTAAGTCTTGCAAATACAATAATTTGTCATAATATTTATTTATTAGTTCATTAATAGATTTATTTAATTCAACTAATTTTTCACTTTTAGTTAAACATACTTTTTTATATTCAGGTATATTTAAAATCTTATAAATTTCACTAATATAGTTTCTTCTAACTACTTGTCTTCTTAAATTTTCATATTTATCATTTTCTATTGTTGAATTATATAATACTAATTCATTATATAACTTAAGTAATTTTTGTTTTTTATCATCATCTATATCTAACTTTTCAAAAAGTTCTATACTAAATTTTGATTGTTTCATATCGTTAGTTTCAAATAATGTATCTAATAAATTATCGACTAATTTATCTGCAACTTTTAATTTATCATGTATTTTATCTAAAATTATTTTATTATTTAAAGCAATCTCTTCATCACATTTTAATATACTTTCTTTATCTATATAACTATATAATTCTTTTGCTTCTTCTAATATTTCATTTACTTCTTCAGGTAAATTAGATAATTTATTAAAATTTATAGTACAGTATCTTTTATAATTTTTTCTTACTAAACTATTAATATATGATGTTTTATTGAATTTTGCTTGATCCTTATTTGTACCTAGATTGTCATATAAAATCTTTAAATCTTCATCTAGATTCATATTAAGAAAATAGTCATCAAAAACATCTTCATTTACTGATTTCATACAACCACCTCTTATTCTATATTTTATTTTAACATATTTTTATAATAAAATAAATACTTATATATTTGATTTATATCCAATTTTATAATATAATTTATATGGTGATAAATCGTGATAAAAAGATTTATAAAAAAATGTCTAGGTGAAGATATTAAGATATATAATACTAATTTTAATAAATGTAATAGCACTAAAGCGCTAGATTTTTTTATACAAAACAATCCAAATTCATTAAATAAATATAGTCAATTTGGTAAAAGAAGAGATTCAAAAGAATTTTATCCAGCCATAAGAAAGATTGAAAAAGGATTTTATCTATTAAATCAAGAATTAGATGTATATGATGAAAAGAATTTTATACCTGTACAAGAAATATATACTGTAAGAACAGGTAATCCTATAAATTATAAACCTTTTCCTATGGCTAGGGAATATATTTTAAGAATACTTATAAGTAAATATTTATTTAGATATCCTAGCATAGAAGGTCATGTTAAGGCTAGAGGACATTTTGTAAATTATTTGATTAAAGAAGGTTTTGATGAGAAAAAATCAGAAGGATATGATGGAATAGGCATTGAAAATGTAATATTTGCTTGTTCAACTACACATGCATTTAACATGATATTAGAAACTATTTTAAGGGATGAAGATGTAGTAATAATGACTGGCCCAAATTATGGTTTATTTGCAGTTGACCCAGAAAGAATGAATGGTAAGGTTGAAATATTAGATTTGCGTGAAGAGGATGATTTTTATGTTAATCCATCTTTATTAGCAAAAAAAATAGATGAAGTAAATGAAGATCTGAAAAAGAAATGGGAAGGTAAATTAAATTATACACCTAGAGTCGTTGCATTTTTAAATATGAATCCTCATAACCCTTTAGGTAAAGTAATAAATAATAAAAATATAGATATTTTAAAAGGTATTGGGGATGTATGTTTAGAAAAAGGTGTATTTGTAATAGATGACTTAATATATAGGGATTTAACATTTGATTTAAATGATAAAGCAGTTCCTATGGCATCTTTTAAAAAATATTTTAATAATACTATATCTTTATTTGGATTATCTAAATCATATGGTCTTGCTGGAATTAGAGCAGGAGCCATAGTCGCACCTGTTCCTATATGTAAAGGTATTGGAGAAAAAATATTTGCTACTATGGATTCTTTACCTGTATTTCAAGTTCAAGCCTTAGCCGGCGCTTTTAACGGAACTAAAAGAAGATATAGACAGGCAGATAAATATTTCAGTACACTTATAAAAAAATATAAATACCATCTAGATTTTGTTCAAACATTGATAGAAGGTATAGATAAAGTAGAAAATATAGATAATAAAAAGAAAATTATTAAGGATTTTAATAAGTATGTTAAGGATCCAAAGTTGAGAAATATATTGTTAAAAGGTGTTCCTAACTTAAAAATAAGAAAAAATACATATCCAGAATCAGGATTTTTCATAGTAGTAGATTTTACAAATTTTAAAAATAAATCTTTTGATGGAGATATAGTAAAAAATGAAACTGATTTAGTAAAATACCTTTATAAGAAAACAAAATTTAAAACTATAATGGGTCAAAATATGTCATGGCCATATGTAGATGAAATGATTGCTAGATTTAATTTCGCTATTGAATTACCTGATTTAATAGAAAATTTTATCGCACTTCATAAATCATTAAATGGGGAATTTGTATGTATAAAAGACTTAGAAAAATAAAGTTTAAATTAATAATATTAAGAAATAAAGTTTATTCATATATTAAAAAGAATAAATTTAAAAAGGTAATTGCTATAATTTCATGTGATAAATACTGTAATAAGATTAAAGAAGATGTTGAATTACAATACTATTTATATAAAAATAATATTAAAGCAGATATTGTTTCTTGGAATAGTAATATAGATTTCAATAAATATAATGCATTAATTATACGCTCAATATGGGATTTTCAAGATAATTTAGATAAATTTATTTCATGGTTAGATTCTATTAAAATTCCTATATTTAATAATGCAAATATAATTAAAAATAATATTGATAAGGAAAACCAATATAATTTAATGGATAAATATAAAATTAAACATGTTAAAACTGTATTTTGTGATAAGGATAATATAAATATCAAAGATGTATGGGAAAAAAATTTTAATGATTATGAAAAATTAGTAATAAAACCTAGTATATCAGAAAGTGGTAAATCTACTTACTTGATTGATAAGAATAATATTGATTCGGTTAAATTAGATAATATAAATGGTAAAGTTATGATACAACCATTTCATGATAGTATAAAAAATGGAGAATATTCTATAATATATTTTAATCATAATTTATCACATACTGTATTAAGACATTCTGGAGTTCTAGATAATAGTACTAAAATCAGTAAAATAGATTGTGATAAAGAATTAATAGAAATATGTAATAAGATTGAATCTATAGAAGAATTTAAAAATTATCTCTTTTTAAGATTAGATTTTATAAAAGATAATGAAAATTATTTATTGTTAGAAATAGAATTAATAGATCCTATGTTATTTATAAATAATTGTGAAAATAAAAAACAAATTTATTCTAAATTTGTTAAAGAAATAAAAGAAAAATTACAGG
>CANRAQ010000079.1 GCA_947628725.1 uncultured Bacilli bacterium
TTTTATCTTTTCCTAAGCGTTCATATTTTACATATCCACTTATTTTAGCATAAACAGTATCATCAGAACCTATTCCTACATTAACTCCTGGATAAATTCTAGTTCCTCTTTGTCTATATAAAATTGATCCACCAGTTACATATTCTCCATCAGAAGCCTTAGCTCCTAATCTTCTACCAGCAGAATCTCTACCATTTTTTGTAGATCCTTGACCTTTTTTATGTGCGAATAATTGGATATTTAATGTCATCAAATTCATAGATGGCACCTCCCTATCTAATTTTTATATATTCTTTATAATCTTTTTGCAAACATTCAAATAAATCTAACATATTCTCTATCAAAGTATTTATAATATCATTATATTTTAATACTTTAATCTCTAGCAATCCATCATCCTCACTATAAGTGATTGCATTATTATCGATCCTTATTATTGCATTTACTGTAGTAATTGCAATAGACGATATAGAAGCACATACTATATCAGAACCTGCTTCTTTATATCCTGAATGTCCACTTATTTTTACATAATTAACATAATTTTCTTTTTTCTTTAATTCAATAATTATCATTTTATTTTACCACTATTTTTTTAATTTCAACTTTTGTATATGGTTGACGATGTCCTTGTTTTCTACGATAATTTTTCTTTTGATTATATTTGTAAACTATAATCTTTTTACCTTTACCGTTTTTAACAACTTCACCTTCAACGTAAGCACCTTTTACAGTAGGTAATCCTGCTTCACCATTAGCCATTAAAACTTTATCAAATTTAACTTTTGAACCAGCTTCTTGGTCTAATTTTTCAACATAGATAACACTACCTTCTTCAACATAGTATTGCTTTCCACCAGTTTCTATTACTGCTTTCATATTTACCTCCTTTATAATCTAAGACTCACCATTGAGGTACATATTGTTTAAAACCTCTTCTGTGTGGTTGTAGAGTGAGGCCCTACACGTTTAAAATCATATCATAAATATATGTTATTGTCAAATATTTTATAGAGATTTGTACTTAAAAATTTCATTTAAAATATTTTTTTCTGTTATATAATTATTATCTTTGTATATGATATGTCTATAATCTTTTTTCATTTTATATATATTATTTATAATTTTAACTTTATTAAACTTAAATTCATGTATATATCTTTCTAGTAAAAATTTATTATATATATTTTTTATATTTTTTGAAAGTTTATTAACTCTTATAATTAAAAAAATAAATATAAATATAAATATTTTATTAATCTTAAAAAGTATCAATATAGATAAAAATATAATTATATAAGATATAACTACTGATATTTTTAAACTATTATAAAAATTAGTTAATTTATTTATAATAACACTTAATATTTTAGATCCATCAAGTGGATATATAGGTAAAAGATTAAATATAATTATAGAATAATTTATAATACTATAATAACTATAAGATATGTACCTATTAGTTATAATGTAAAATATATATTGAAATATAACACCAGATATTGAAACCAAAAAATCTTCTTTTAAAGGCGTATTAACATAATTATTATATTTAATAAGTCCACCAAATGGAAGTATTATAATTTTATCTATATTCCATTTAAAATAAAAAGAAACTGCAATATGTCCTAATTCATGAACTAATATTAATAACATAAAATAACACATGAATTTAAATCTACCCATAAGTACAAATATAAATAATGTTATTATAAATAATGGATGAAGTGATATTTTATTTAATATAGTCTTCATAATTTAATGCTTTTCCATTTTTCTTATATACTAAATAAAAGTAATCATTAACTTCACCTAATAGAGTACCTTTTTTTATATAATCATATAACTTTAAATTAGTATTTTCTATATTACCATACCATTCATCTATACCATCTACTCTTTGTATTATAACAGTATTACCATATTTTTCTTTTTCTCCTATAAATACTACTATACCACTTTCATTTACAGGAACTAAATAATTTTTATCTACTGTTAATTTCACACCATCTTCATATTTTTCTTTATTCTTATATGTTAATGTTTCATTAAAGACTGTATCAACTTTAACATTAGTATCTATTATATCTAAATTTCCTATATATTTATTGTATAAATTATTAAAATAACTAAATGAAAAATTACTTCCATATACTTTATTATAGAATTCACTTTTAAAACTACTACTAGCTTTTATAAATATTAAAACTATCAACATTAATATTATAGATATAAGTGCTTTGTTAATAATACTTGTACATTTCATGGTATCACCAATAAATTATATAAAAAAAATAAGATTTATATTCTTATTTTATTTAGTTTTTATTAAATGTTTATTTAAACTATAATATTGTATACCTGAAATTATAGATAAAACTGTTGCGACAAACAATAATACTTTAGCAACTGAAATATTAAATAATTCAAATGGTAGATTATAGAATAATGTAAATATTATTCCTAACATTAAACATACAGTTTTAACCTTACCTAATTTAATAGCTGATACTACTTTGTTGTTTGAAGCAGCTAACATTTTTATTGAATTTACTATACTATCTCTTATTATTATTACAACTGGTATTATAGGATGTATAAATCCTTGAGCTGCAAGTATTATAAGAATAGGATTTACTAATATTTTATCTGCTATAGCATCTATTAACTTTCCAAAGTCTGTAACTAAATTATCTCTTCTAGCAATATAGCCATCCAAAAAATCAGTTATAGAAGCAATTATAAAAAGTATACCTGCTATTATATATTTCATATCTATAACTATAGATTCATTTATAAATAACTTAGGAATTTCTACTCCAAATATTGAATATACATATCCCCCACCAAGCAATACAAGTATAATTACAATTGATATAATTATTCTAGATATTGTAAGTTTATTAGGCAAATTCATTTATTACAACTCCTTCACAATCTACTATGGTATTAGAAATTTCTTCATCATTTCTAGTTACCAATGTAATTATAAAATATGCAATTATTATAACTGCAATTACTATACCCGCTATTATTAAAAATCTAGGAATACTCTTTTGTTGTTGTTTTTCCATTGTATATGGAGATGATATCTTGACAGTTTTTAATTTTTTTTGTTTTTTTCTCTGTTCTTTTTCTGCTTTTTTAATATCATCAATAGAAATTTTAGATGTAAAATCAAATAGATATTCATTAAATTCTTCAATCATTTCATCATAATCTAATCCTAAATATTTAGAATAGTTTTTTATGAACATCTTAAGATAATAAATATCCTTAAATGCATCTTTATTTCCTTCTTCTATGCTTTCTAGTTGTGACGGTCTAATTTTTAAGTCATTAGAAGCCTCTTCTATAGTTATTCCCATAGATTCACGAGCATTTTTTAATTTTTCTCCTATTTCTTTCATAACTACCTTTCCTTGTAAATAAAAAAATAATATTTTATAAGCCATGTTCTGTTCCTCTTTCGAGGCGACAAATATTTATCTACCATAATGGTCCTTGAATCGGTTCATTTCCCTATCAAAGTTCCCCTACCAAAATTTGGGTTTCTCACTCGCGGGGTTTACCACGTTCCACTTTCCTATTTCTAGTTATTTCGTCACTTTGGCACTTTTACACCTAATCTAACCATATTATAAAACTTAGGTTATTTCGGAGCCGTTAGCAATTTGCTACCTAAGGTTATTTTTTCCCTTAGCGCGATCACTACAACCATCTCAGATTGTGTGAGCATGGACTTTCCTCTACGCTACAAAAGCGCAGCATTTGTCAAAATATTATTCTTTACCATAAATTATTTTTTCTAGTTTTGATATTCTTCGTAATACATCCGCATTAGTAGTACCACTTGAACTATCAGATTCTGCAACAACTTCTAATTTAGTTCTTAAATTTCTAACTTCTTGTTTCAAACTTATATTGTCTTCTATAAGTTGTTTTTTTTCTCTTTCTAGTTCACGTATAATTGAATTCATTTCTTCATAATCTTTTATTATCATATCAAGGAATCTATCAACTTCTTGTGGTCTATATCCCCTAGTATCTATTTTAAATTCCTTCTCTAAAATATCATTACTAGTTAAAATTATACGATCTTGATACATATTAACACCTCATTTATTCCTATTAATTATCTCAAACTTTATAATATTTGTCAATAAT
>CANRAQ010000080.1 GCA_947628725.1 uncultured Bacilli bacterium
TTTTTAAAAAAAGTTGATTTTATTTAAAAATAAATATATAATTATATAGTTGAAGACGAAAGGAACTTTGTAATTTTATGAAATATGATTTAATAAGATTAAATAATAATATTGATAAATATGTTAAAATAGATGAAGTTTATACTTTCAGTAAAGATCAGTTAACTGGAACTGATTTAATTAAATTAGATGATGTTAAAATAACTGGTGAAATTTTTAAAAATGCTTTAGGTAATTTAGAAATTTCATGTGATGTTTATGGAACAATGGTTCTTCCATGCGCAATAACATTAAAGCCAGTAGATTATCCTTTTGAAATTAAAATCAATGGACAAATAGATGAATTAATGGAAAATAATGAAGAAAATTATGCAAATTTTAAAAATACTATTGATATTTTGCCAATAATATGGGAAAATATATTAATGGAAATTCCAACACGCGTTGTAAGTAAAGATGTTAATCCATCAGATTACAACATATCGGGTAATGGATGGAAATTTGTCACTGATGAACAAACAAATAATAATCCATTGAGTGAACTTTTAGATATTGTTAATGATAGTGAGGTGAAATAAATGGCTGTACCATTTAGAAAAGTAAGTAATACTAGAGGTAGAAAAAGAAGAACACATTATAAAATAAGTGAAAACGCTACAGTTAAATGTCCAAAATGTGGTGCTGAAGTTAGACCACATAGAGTATGTTTAGCATGCGGAACTTACAAAGGTAAAGAAATAGTAAAAAATGAAGAATAAATTTCTTTTTTTTTTAAAATTTGTATTATTTTATAAATAATTATGTTATAATTTAGTTAGTTGAAATAGAAATAGTAGTTATTTTAATGGTAATAAGAAATTTAGTGGTAGATGAAAACTAAACAAGTTAAAATAATGAAATACCTTTCAATACGGTAATGCGTTATAGTTTTGAGATAATCAAGTATTATGAAATAGGGTGGTACCACGATTAAGTCGTCCCTATGAGTAATACTTTTTTTGTTAAAAGGAGGATTTTTATGGAATTAAATAAATATATAGATCATACTAATTTAAAAAATACCGCTACTTTAAAGGATATAGAAAAACTATGCAACGAGGCTATAAAATATAAATTTGCTAGTGTATGTGTTTATCCTTATTATGTGACGCTCGCATCAAATTTACTTAAAGATACTAATATAGATGTATGTACTGTAATAGGATTTTCAAGTGGAATGTCTACTAAAGAATCTAAAGTATATGAGGCTATAGATGCTATAGAAAAGGGAGCAACAGAAATAGATATGGTTATAAATGTTGCCGCACTTAAAAATAAAGATTATGATTATGTAAAAGATGAGATAGAAGAAATAAGAGATGCGATAGACGGTCATGTTTTAAAAGTAATAATAGAAACATGTTTGTTAACAAAAGAAGAAATAATAAAGATGACAGAAATATGTAATGAAACATTTGTTAATTTTATTAAAACTTCAACTGGTTTTAGTGAGTATGGTGCAAGAGTAGAGGATGTTAAGTTAATAAATGAACATAAGAATGATATATTAGAAATAAAAGCTAGTGGTGGAATAAGAGATTATGAAACTGCACAAGAAATGATAAATGCAGGGGCTACAAGACTTGGTACTAGTAGCGGTGTTATTATAATGCAAAATTCTAATGAGGAGGAAAAATAATGACATTATTTGAGGATTTAAAATGGAGAGGATTAGTTAAAGATATAAGTTCTGATGAATTAGAAAAAAAATTGAATGAAGAAAAATTAACTTTTTATATAGGTACAGATCCAACTGCAGATTCTATGCATATAGGGCATTTTTCATCATTCTTAATAGCTACAAGACTTGCTAAATATGGGCATAAACCTATTTTACTCATAGGTGGAGCAACTGGGCTTATAGGAGATCCTAAACCATCAAATGAAAGACAAATGATAACTAAAGAAGAAGTTTTAAAAAATGTAGAAGGACTTACAAAACAAGCAGAAAAAATATTTGGTTTTGAGGTTGTAAATAACTACGATTGGATAAAAGATATAAACATACTTGATTTTTTAAGGGATTATGGAAAATATATAAATGTTAATTATATGTTAGATAAAGATATAATTAATAGAAGATTAGAATCAGGTATCACATTTTGTGAGTTTGCTTATACACTTCTTCAGGGTTTAGATTTTGTACATTTAAATAAAGAAAAAGGAGTTACACTTCAAGTTGCAGGTTCAGATCAATGGGGTAATATAACTACAGGAATAGAACTTGCTCGTAAAAAAGATAATATAGAATTATATGGTATGACAATGCCATTAGTTTTAGATTCAAATGGAGTAAAGTTTGGTAAAACTGAGGGAAATGCACTATGGTTAGATAGGGAAAAAACATCTAGTTATGAATTGTATCAATATTTAATAAATACAAGTGATGAATGCGTAATAGATTATTTAAAGAAATTAACATTTTTAACTCGTGAAGAAATTGAGGAAATTGAAACTAAACATAATAAGAGTCCAGAACTTAGACTTGCTCAACAAGCGTTAACTAAAGAGGTTATAACATTCTTACATGGCAGTGATGAATATGAAAAAGCTAAAAAAATGAGTGAAGTTTTATTCAGTGGGAATGTAAGTGAGTTAAATTCTAAAGAAATAGAAATATGTTTTAAAGGAGTACCTACATTTGATATAACTGATAAAATATCTTTAATAGATATGCTTGTAAATAATGGAATATGTTCATCAAGAAGAGAAGCAAGAGAATTTTTAAATAATAATGCTATAAGTATAAATGGAAATATTGTTAATGATGAATCAATCATAGTGAACGATTTAGCTATTGATAATAAAGTTATCGTAGTTAGAAGAGGAAAGAAAAAATATTATTTAGGAAAATTGAAATAAAATGTCATTATGGCATTTTTTTTGCTTAAAAAATATAAGAAAGTTATAAATTTACCCTAAATATTATGGGAAAAATACTATATTTTATAAAAATATTAAAGTTTTTCTTGACAAATCAAATTTTTAGTAGTATTATAGTCGGCATAAAAACGAGGGGGGTATTGTTTTATGTACGATGAAAGAAAAGAAAGGTTTTCATTTAAGAGTTTTTTCTTAACACTTTTATTAGTAGTATTGTTTATATTACTAATGTTATTCTTATTCCCAACAAGATGGGATTATAAGAAGGCATCAACAGTTGATGTAACTTACGATTTAGATAGATTATCAATATTATATGATGAAATATTTGCTAGTAATGTTGATAGAATGAAAGATGCTGCAATTGGTTATTTTACAAATGAAAGAATGCCAAAAATAGTAGGTCAATCTAAAAAATTAACTTTACAAGAAATGTATGATTTACATTTAGTACTTAAGATGAAAGATAAAGATGGAAAAGAATGTAGTACTACAAGATCATATGTTGAAATGACAAAATTTACAGAGGAATATAGATTAAAAGTTAATTTAAGTTGTGGAGAACAAGAAGATTATATTATAGTTTATTTAGGATGTTATTCATACTGCCCATCAGGAGTATGTGAAAAACAAGTATCTAAACCTTCAGAAACAACGAAAAAAGAAGAACAAAAATATGATGAAGAAGGAAAATACACATGTAAGGTAGTAAATGGCAAATACTATGATAAGAATGGAAAAGTAGTAAGTAAGCTTGAATACGAAAAATCATGTGGAACAAATGATGAGAAATATGTATGTAAGGTAGTAAATGGTAAGTACTATGACAAGAATGGAAAAGCCGTAAGTGAATCTGAATACAAAAAATCATGTGGAATAAGCGATGAAAAATATGTATGTAAGGTAGTAAACGGTAAATACTATGACAAGAATGGAAAAGCCGTAAGTGAATCTGAATACAAAAAATCATGTGGAATAAACGATGAAAAATATGTATGTAAGGTGGTAAACGGTAAGTACTATGATAAAAATGGAAAAGCCGTAAGTGAATCTGAATACAAAAAATCATGTGGAATAAACGATGAAAAATATGTATGTAAGGTAGTAAACGGTAAGTACTATGATAAAAACGGAAAAGCCGTAAGTGAATCTGAATACAAAAAATCATGTGGAATAAGCGATGAAAAATATGTATGTAAGGTAGTAAA
>CANRAQ010000081.1 GCA_947628725.1 uncultured Bacilli bacterium
TCGCTCCATTTGAAATTTGAAGTCTCTAGAAATAGAGATTTTTATTTGCTTATTAAAAAATTATGATATAATATTATGTGTAGGGAGGTTAGTCTGAAAACAAATTCAAGTTTTTATGACTGTGTGCGTCTTTAACAAAGTGAAAGGAGTGGACATATATGGAAACAATTAATACAGAGACAGTTGTATCATCATTATTTAAAGTTGGATTTGATAAAGTTGATCCAATATTATATACTTTTGTTTTAGCAAAAATTTCAATGGATGATAAAAAACAATTATTTAAATTTCAAGATCAAAAAACAAGTTTAACATTTGATAAATTAGTTGATTATAATGGAGTAGTCTTTAAATTAAAAGATGGTCTTCAAATGGATACTAATGTAAGTGTATATAATGGATTAATCTTTAAATTAAAAGATGATCTTCAAATGGATACTAATGTAAGTCTATATGGAGTTAATACTCAAGTAGGGAACCTTTTAATTACAAATCACAATTTAATAAATTATTTAAATAATTTAGATTTTAGTGAAATTGTATTAAAAAAAGCATAGGCATATGGTATGCAAAATATAGATGAGAGTACATTTAGTAATAAAGAGCTTAAAATTCTTAGTCAACTAAATATAAATAATGTTAATAATAAAATTTTAAGCAAAAAAATGTTATAATCTTAAAAAACGTTAAATGACTCACATCAAGTGTTCCTATAAGAATTATATGATTAATTATTGCGTTAAAAAATGCAATAATTTTTTTAAATTAATATAAAAAATTTTGACTTATACTATATGTGAAAAAATAATTTTTTTTATTTTTTTAGAAAAGCGTAAAATGAAAAAAATAATTTTTTTAAAAAAACAAAAATAAAATCTGTTGAAAAATAAGGTTTTGTTGAAAATAAACATTTCAAAAAAATCATTTTTTAAAAAACAGCAAAAAATATTTTTCAAAAATTTTCAAAAAAGTATTGACTGAGTTTTTTGTAGATGCTATACTTAAATTGTAAAAAATAGGAGTGAGTTATATGACAGATACAGAAGAAAAAATAAATTTAACTGTTATCAAAAGAAATGGTAAAAAAGTTGATTTTGATGGCACTAAAATTATATTTGCAATTAAAAAAGGTTTTGATAGTGTAAACACACAAGATGAACAAACTGGAAAATATAAATATGATAATAAGGATATTACAAAAATATATAATGATGTAATAAAAAATATAGAAAAAAATTATAGTGATAAAATAAAGATTGAGCAAATTCAAGATTTAATTGAAGAGTCTTTAAAAAATAAAGGTTATGATGAAGTTCATAAATCATTTTCTGAATATAGAGAAAGAAGATCTCAATCAAGAGAGATGTTTGTAGACAATAAAAGAATGCATAAATTCTTAAAAACTATTGAGGGACTTGGACTTAAATCAGCTGATGAAGATGACACTAAAAGAGAAAATGCCAATGTAGATGGTGATACTGCAATGGGAACTATGTTACAATACGGTTCAACAGTATCAAAAGAATTTGCTAAAGCATATTTAATGAAAAAGAAATTTTCAGATGCTCATGATGATGGTGATATACATATTCATGATATGGATTTCTTGCCAATGGGTACTACAACTTGTATGCAAATAGAACTTGATAGATTATTTAAAAAAGGTTTTTCAACAGGTCATGGTTATTTAAGACCTCCAAAAGATATATCATCATTTAGCGCACTTGCTGCTATTGCAATACAAGCTAATCAAAATGATCAACATGGAGGACAAAGTATACCTGCATTTGACTATTTTATGGCTCCAGGAGTACTTATGACTTTTAAAAGGGAATTTAAACAACAAGTAAGTGATTATTTAGATTTAGAAGGACTTTTAAGTCATATAAGTATGGATAGAGTATCTAGAGAAATAGATAAATTAGAAAGTATTAAATTTGGTATAGAAATATTTGAACCTATTTACAAAGATTCAGATGTTATAAAAAGATTATTTGAAAAAGCATATGAAAAAGCAATACTTAAAACTGATAGAAAAACATATCAAGCTATGGAAGCATTTGTTCATAATTTAAATACAATGCATTCAAGAGCAGGGGCTCAAGTACCATTTTCTTCAATAAATTTTGGTACTGATATATCTCCAGAAGGAAGAATGGTTTCACTTAATTTCTTAAAGGCTACTGACGAAGGATTAGGTAAAGGTGAAACTCCAATATTCCCAGTTTCAATATTTAAGGTAAAAGAAGGAGTTAACTTTAATCCTGAAGATCCAAATTATGATATATTTAGAAGATCTTGTGAAGTATCTGCTAAAAGATTATTCCCTAATTTCTCATTTTTGGATGCTCCATTTAATTTAGAATTTTATAAACCAGGAGATTATAGAACTGAAGTAGGTTACATGGGATGTAGAACGCGTGTTATGAGTGATGTAACAGATCCTAACAACCAAACTACAGGTGGCAGAGGTAATTTATCATTTACATCTATTAACTTACCTAGACTTGGTATTAAACATGGTATTTGTCTTAAAGAAAGAGATAAGGCAGATATTGAAGGATTCTATAAAGATCTTGGAGATATGATGGAACTTGTTAGAGATCAATTATTAGAAAGATTTGAAATTCAATGTAATAAGAGATGTTATAATTTCCCATTTTTAATTCAACAAGGTGTTTGGACAGATGGTGACAAATTAAAACCTACTGATAGAATGAGAAAAATTTTAAAACATGGTAGTTTAACTATAGGATTTATAGGTCTTGCTGAAACACTTAAAGCATTGATTGGTGAACACCAAGGCGAATCAGAAAAGGCTCAAAAATTAGGCTTAGAAATCATCGAATTTATGAGAAAGAAAACTGATGAATTTGCTAAAGAATATAATTTAAACTTTACACTTATTGCAACTCCAGCAGAGGGATTATCTGGTAGATTTGTAAATATAGATAGAGCAATCTATGGAAAAATAAAAGGAGTTACAGATAGAAATTATTATACAAACTCTTTCCATGTACCAGTATATTACAATACTTCAATTAAACATAAATTAGAGATAGAGGCACCTTATCATAAATTAACTAACGGTGGACATATTTCTTATATAGAGTTTGATGGAAATACTGCAATGAATATAGATGCATTTGAAAGTGTTATTAGAATGATGAAAGAACTTGGAATTGGTTATGGTGCAATTAACCATCCAGTAGATAGAGATCCAGTTTGTGGATATGTAGGGGTAATTGGAGATGTATGTCCAGGTTGTGGTCGTAAGGAATTCGAAGCTGTACCACTCGAAGAAGTAAAGAATTTCCAGTGTGGATGTTAAGGAGGATAGTTATGGAAAAATTAGTTGGTGAAGGCGTAAAATTTGAAAGAATTAGAAGAGTTACAGGATATTTAAGTGGAGATGTAAGCCGTTTTAACAATGGTAAACGTGCAGAAGAAAAAGATCGTGTAAAACATTCTGGTATAAAAGATGTTATGTCTTGTGAAAAATGTGGTAAATAATGAAAATAAGACTTGCTGCAGACCTGCAAGAAGATAGCATAGTTGATGGAATTGGTATAAGGACAGTTATTTGGACTCAAGGATGTTCTCATAATTGTCCTTATTGCCATAATCCAGGGACACATGATTTTAATGCAGGAGAATTAGTTGAATTAGACGATGTAATAGAAGCACTTGAAAATCTAACTGGACAAGATGGTGTTACATTTTCAGGCGGAGACCCTATGTTTCAACCTAGAGAGTGTGCTATACTTGCTAAAAAAGTACATGAACTTGGAATGAATGTATGGGCATATACTGGGTTTACATTTGATGAATTAATAGAAAAGGGAAGTAAAGATATATTAGAATTTTTAAGTGAAATAGATGTTTTAATAGATGGAAGATTTGAAATTGATAAAAAAAGCATGGATTTGGAATTTAGAGGTTCTAGTAATCAAAGAATTATAGATGTACCTAAATCTTTAGAATATAATAAAGTTATTCTATATGATTTAAATAAGAA
>CANRAQ010000082.1 GCA_947628725.1 uncultured Bacilli bacterium
TTGTATAAAATTTATTTTTTTGTACAATATTAAATAGGTGAACTTATGAAAAAAACATTATTACTAATATTTTTTATAATATTAATCTATGTAATTGTAGGAAATGTAGTAGCCAAGGAACAGTTGATACCGGATGATGCTATTAGGATAAGAGTTATAGCAAATTCAAATAGTGATTATGATCAAAATATAAAATTGAAAGTTAAAGATACATTACAAAAAGATATGTATAAACTGTTAGAGAATGCTAAAAATGTGGATGAGGCTAGATCAATAATAAATAAAAATTTATATCTTGTAGAAAAAGATATTGACAAAACTTTACAAAAAGAAGAATATCCATTGCCATTTTCTATAAATTTTGGATTAAATTACTTTCCTAATAAAGAATATAAAGGTGTAGTATATGAAGAAGGTTACTATGAATCAGTCGTAGTTACACTTGGTCAAGGGTTAGGTGACAACTGGTGGTGTGTTTTATTTCCACCATTATGTATGATAGAGGCAGAAGAAAATACAGATGTCGAATATACTACTATGGTTAAGACGATAGTTGATAAATATTTTTAAAATAAATGAGTATTATTTTATAGGTGATTATAAATGAACTTAATACTCATTTTTTTTATTGCTATAAGTTTAAGTATGGATGCTTTTTCACTTGCCTTAGCCTATGGTACAATTTCTTTAACTAAAAAAGAAATAAATTTATTATCTATAATTGTAGGAATATATCATTTTGTAATGCCAATACTAGGTATGTTTATAGGGAAAATAGTATTAAGCAAAATAAATAGTGATATTTTAATATTTATAATATTTACTGTTATAGGTATAGGCATGATAATAGAAAGTTTCAAAAAAGAAGAAAAAGTAAATAAAATGAAATTATTAGAGATGATAGCGTTTGGATTTGCAGTAAGTGTAGATAGTTTTTCAGTGGGAGTAGGTTTACAAAGTATTACTAATAATTATATATTAAGTTCATTAATTTTTTCACTTACAAGTTTTACCTTTACATATATAGGATTGATTTTAGGAAATAAACTTAATATGCTTATAGGTAAACTAGCCACACTTATAGGTGGAATATCACTAATATTGTTAGGAATATTTTATTCCATATAGATTTACATAATAAAACCATTTATTTTTATTTTATAATTTACAATGATTTTATATAATGCTATAATTGTAATAAGCTGTTATAAATACACCAAATTAAATATTAAATCATAATATATAATAGTTTTGGAGGTACAAATGAAACAAATAAAAATAAATGGAGGAAATATATTAGAGGGAACAATAAGAATAAGTGGCGCAAAGAATAGTGCTGTAGCATTAATACCTGCTTCAATATTATCAGATGATGTAGTAAGTATAGATAATGTTCCTAATATATCAGATATAGATGCACTTAATGAAATACTTGAATTTTTAGGTGCAGAAGTTACACAAAAAGATGGTATTATGGTAATAGATCCTAGAAAAATTGAAAATAAAGAAATCCCAAAAGAAGTATCTAGCAAACTTAGAGCATCTTATTATTTTATGTCTGCTCTTTTAGGAAAATATAAACATGTTGAAATGTATTTTCCAGGTGGATGTAAAATAGGTGCAAGACCAATCGATCAGACATTAAAAGGATTTAGAACTCTTGGAGCAACAATAAAAGAATTAGACAATAAATTTACAATAGATGCAGAAAAATTAATTGGTGGACATGTTTATTTAGATATGCCAAGCGTAGGTGCAACTATAAATACTATGTTAGTGGCAGTAAAAGCAGAAGGTTTAACAATAATAGAAAATGCAGCAAAAGAGCCTGAAATAGTAAATGTTGCTACTTTCTTAAATAATATGGGTGCTAAAATAAGGGGAGCAGGAACTAGTGAAATAAGAATAATGGGTGTAGAAAATTTACATGGGTGTTTTACAGAAGTAATCCCTGATAGAATAGAAACAGGAACATATATAATAGCAGGAGCATTGTTAGGTAAAAATTTAAAAATAGAAAATATTATTCCAGAGCATGTAGAAGCATTAACACTTAAACTAAAAGAAATGGGTGTTAATATGGATATATATGATGATTACATAATAGTAAATAAGTGTGATAATCTAAAACCAATAAATATAAGAACTTTAGGTTATCCAGGATTTCCTACAGATTTACAACAACCTATAACAACATTACTTACTCAATGTAATGGTATTTCAATATTAGAAGAAACAATATACGAAAATAGATTTCAAAATGTTCCATATTTAAATGATATGGGTGCAAATATAGAAATAGCAGGTAAAAAAATAAAGATAGCAGGCCCAACAAAGTTAGTTGGCGCTAATGTAGAAGCAACAGATTTAAGAGCAGGAGCATGCTTAGTACTTGCGGGTCTTATTGCAGAGGGAAATACTGTAATAACAAGTATAGAACATGTACTTAGAGGCTATGAAAATATAATACAAAAATTAACTCAAGTAGGTGCTAAAATATCATTAGAAGAAATATAATTAAGTAGTTGTAAACTACTTTTTTTGTGGGTGAAAAATGAAAAAAATAATATTTTTTATATGTGTAACATTATGCGTATTTTATATATATTTTTTAAATGTAGATAAAAAAATATACTTAGTATCAATAGGAGACTACCTATCATATGGAATAAATAATTTAAATAAAATAAATATTAATTACAATGATGAATTAAAAAAATATTATAAAAATAAGATAGGCAAATATGTAAATTATTCTAGTTATGATGATTATAGAGTTAATGATCTAATAAATGATATAAATTATAACAAAATTATAGAGTATAATGGTAAAGAATATAGAATGCAGAACTTACTTATAAAATCTAATTACCTAATATTAAGTATAGGAATGAACGATTTAATATACAAACAAAATTTAAATTATATATATATAGATGAACTATTAACTGATATAGAAGAATTATTTAAAATTGTAAGAAAATATAATAAAGATTCAATATATTTTTTAAGTTTTTATAATGTTATAAATAATAAATCATATATTGAGTATTCTAATAATAAACTAAAATCTATATGTAAAAAATATAATATAAATTATATAGATATAAGTAATTTAAATAGTTACATATTAGTTGGTAGGTATCCAACAGATTCAGGCTATTTATATATCAAAGATAAGATAATAAACTTTACTAATTAATAAAAATATATTATAATTAATGTGGGTGATATAATGATTAAAGATAATAAGGTTTTTTCAAAAATATTCTTTTGGATGTTTATAGGTCTTGCTATAACATTTGGTGTAGGATTCTATACATCACAAAATGCAAATATGCTATACAATATATTTTCTAGATATTATTTACTTCTAGCAATATTAGAAATAGTAGTGGTAATAGTCCTTAGTGCTAGAATAAGAAAAATGAAACCAATGACTGCTAAAATATTATTTTGTTTATATTCGTTTCTAACAGGATTAACTTTTTCTTCAATATTCGTAGTATATGAAATAACATCAATAATATATATATTTGGTATTACTTCTATAATATTTTTAATATTTGCTTTAATAGGATATTATACAAATATAGATTTATCTAAAATAGGTGTATATCTATTTATGGGTTTACTAGCAGTAGTAATATGTTCAATAGTAAATATATTTTTAGGTAACAGTACTTTTGATTTTATTATAACAATAATATCTCTATTAGTATTTATAGTATATATTGCATATGATGTTCATGTAGTAAAAAGAAATCTTTACCTTATAGAAGATGAAGATAATTTAGCTATATATGGAGCATTAGAGTTATATTTAGACTTTATTAATATTTTATTAAATCTATTACAATTATTTGGAAAAGAAAAAAATTAACGACTATATGTCGTTTT
>CANRAQ010000083.1 GCA_947628725.1 uncultured Bacilli bacterium
TTTAATTTTGATATTATATTATCAGTAAATATTTCCCATCCTTTATTTTTATGTGAAAGTGGCGTATCTTTAACAACTGTCATTATTGAGTTTAGCAAAAGTACTCCTTGTTTAGCCCAATCTGTTAAATCACTTTTTGTTCTTTTTATTCCTAAATCATTATATAATTCTTTAAATATATTTTGAAGTGATGGTGGCATATTTACATTTTCTTTTACTGAAAATGATAATCCGTGTGCTTCACCCATTCCATGATATGGATCTTGTCCTAGTATTACAACCTTAACATCATCATAATCTGTAAATCTTAATGCATCAAATATATTTTGATATGGAGGAAATACTGTTTTAGTTTTATATTCGTTTTTTACAAATATTCCTAAATTTTTAAAATAATCTTTTTTTAATTCATCTTTTAAAACTATATCCCATTTTTTATTTATCATAAATCTTACCTCTATATTTTTTTGATATTATGTATGGTCTTATCATTAAATATATTCCAACTAATACCATAATTATTGAAACTATTTGAGCAATTTTTAAATTAAAGAACATCAAACTATCTTGTCTTAATGATTCTATAAAGAATCTTATTATTCCATATCCTATAAAGTATATAGCACTTACTCTACCTGTCTTTTGTTTGGAGAATTTTTTATATAATAACATTATTAATAGTATTATTATACATCCTATAGACTCATATAAAAAGGTTGGATGATGATATGAATTATTTATGTACATTCCATCTATTATAAAATTTGGTATATGTAGACTTTTTAAAGTTTCTAATGTTGTTGTTGGTCCATATGCTTCACTATTGAAAAAATTTCCCCATCTACCAATAGCCTGACCAAGTATAAGTACTGGAGCAAATACATCCATAATCTCAAGCATACTAATATTTTTCTTTTTACATGTAAAAAATATTACTAGTATTCCCGCTATTATTCCACCATGTATTGCAAGGCCACCTTCCCATATTTTAAATATATCTAATATATTTTTACTATAGTATTCCCATTCAAAAAGGCAATAATAAAGTCTAGCACCTATTATACAAAAAATTATAAGATTAAAGGACATATCAGTTATTAAAGTTTTTGATATACCCCTTTTTTTACAAGTTTTCATAACTATTAAATATCCTATAACAAACGCTAATAATATTAATACTGAATACCATCTTATTTCTATAGGACCTATATTAATTAAAATTGGATTCATCTTCTTTTACCTTTCAATATTCCATCAATTATTATATTATCCATAATAGCATTCATAATAGATATTACTATAGATACTATAAATAGAAATATAGTTCCATGTATATCAAAATGACCTGCTAATATAAAATCGGTTATTTTTAATATTAATATATTTATAATAGGATAAAATAAACCTAATGTTAGTGCAGTAAGTGGTAATGTCATCCATACTAAAAGTGGTTTTATTGTTCTATTTAATATAAATATAATCACAACTGATATTAATCCCCATAATCCAAAAAATGAATTATCAATATATACTGTATCATTAAATATTACTGAAACGGCTATAAGTACTAATGCATATCCAATCATGTGTATAAACCAATCTAAATATTTATTTACTTTCATCTAATCACCATAATAATTATATACCTATTCGCTCTTTAATTCAAATAATATATCACGAAGTTCCATTGCCCTTTCAAAGTCTAGATTTTTAGCGGCCTCTTTCATTTCGTTTTCTATTTTTATCATCATCTTTATTTTGTCTTGTTTAGTCATTTTTGTTTGTTTTGTTGCTTTTTCTTCTATTTCGTTTGATATAACTTCTTTTATTTCTTTTACTATAGTCTTTGGAATTATATTATTTTCTTTGTTGTATTTTTCTTGAAGTTCTCTTCTACGTTTTGTTTCTCTAATAGCTATTTCCATAGACTCACTTATCATATCTGCATACATTATTACTTTACCGTTAGCGTTTCTAGCAGCTCTACCTATAGTCTGAATTAAACTTCTATCACTTCTTAAAAAGCCTTGCTTATCTGCATCCATTATTGCAACTAACGATACTTCTGGTATATCAAGTCCCTCTCTTAACAAGTTTATTCCAACTAATACATCATATTTACCACTTCTTAGATCTTTAATTATTTTTAATCTTTCTAATGTTTTTATTTCTGAATGAAGATATGCTACTTTAATATCTATTCCTTTTAAATATTGTGTTAATTCTTCTGCCATTCTAATAGTAAGTGTTGTTACTAAAACTTTCTCATTTTTTTCTACTCTTTTATTTATTTCATCTACCAAACTATCCATTTGATTTTTTGTTGGTTTTACTTCAATTTCAGGATCAAGTAATCCAGTAGGTCTTATTATTTGTTCTACAATATTACTTGAAATTGATTTTTCGTAATCACCTGGAGTAGCTGAAACATATATTACATAATCAAGTTTATCTTGAAATTCATTAAATTTTAATGGTCTATTATCAAGTGCACTAGGTAATCTAAAACCATAATCGACTAGCACTTCTTTTCTTGCTCTATCTCCATTATACATTCCTCTAACTTGTGGAAGTGTAACATGTGATTCATCTACTACTAACAAAAAATCTCCTTGAAAAAAGTCTATTAAAGTTGTTGGAATGGCTCCAGGCTCTTTTAATGCTAAAGGTCTAGAATAATTTTCAACACCTCTACAAAATCCTGTTTCTTCTAACATTTCCATATCATAATTTGTTCTTTCACTTAATCTTTGATATTCAATTAATTTATTTTCTTTCTTAAAGAATGCAAGTCTATCTTCTAATTCTTCCCTAATATTTTTAATTGCAATTTTTAATTTATCTTCACTTGTTACAAAGTGACTTGCAGGAAATAACGCTATAGTTTTCTTGTTTGCAAGTATATTTCCTGTTACGGGATCAAATTCTTTTATTGAATCTATTTCATCTCCAAATAGTTCTATTCTTATTCCCCTTGTATGTTCATTTACAGGGATAATATCTATAATGTCTCCTTTAGCTCTAAAAGTACCTCTTTTAAAATCTATATCATTTCTTTCATATAGCATTTCAATTAATTTTTCTAATATTTTTTCTCTTTTTATAGTTTGTCCTATCTCTAAATTAAGCATCTTATTTTTATATTCTTCTATTTCTCCTATACCGTATATACAGGAAACTGATGCGACTACAATAACATCTTTATTATTTAAAAGTGCAGCAGTTGCAGCATGTCTTAATTCATCTATTTCATCATTTATAGCCGCGTCTTTTTCTATATATGTATCTGAAGATGCTACATACGCTTCAGGTTGATAATAGTCATAATAAGAAACAAAATATTCAACATGATTTTCTGGAAAAAGTTCTTTAAGTTCAGCATAAAGTTGACCTGCGAGTGTCTTATTATGTGCAAGTACTAATGTTGGTTTATTGACTTCTTTTATTACATTTGCAATAGTAAATGTTTTCCCAGTTCCTGTTGCTCCTAATAATACTTGATGTTTTTTTCCTTCTTTTATTCCCTCTACTAATGCTTCTATTGCTTCAGGTTGATCTCCACTAGGTTTATATTTTGATACTAATTTGAACATTTTTATCACCCACTTTATAAATTTTGTAACATTATCTTATCACTTATTATAAAACAAAACAAGAAAACAGTTATATGTTTCTTGTATTATTTTTTCATTAGTTGTTTCTAACATAATTGCTCCTTTCTGAATTTATTATACTGATATAGTAACTATTTCAATTTCATTTAGAAAATTTCTAATTACCTCTA
>CANRAQ010000084.1 GCA_947628725.1 uncultured Bacilli bacterium
AAATCTCTTAAGTTCTTATAAAATAAGGCCTCAAGAGATTTTTAGTTTTCAAAACTGTCAAACTCAGGATTATATCACATCAAGAAAAAAATAGAACACTTTTTATTCTATTTTTTGAATTTATAATTACTTAACTGTAATAACTCTTTTAGCTGAAGAAGTATTTCCAGTATCATCTTTACCATAATATGTAATTATATATTTACCTGGTGTACCAAATTCGATATCTCCTTCAACTGATATTTTACATGTGTTACTGTTATCTGTACAAGTAACCCCATCTAATAAATCAAAACTATTCATACTAACATCAACAGTATCATTATCTAAAGGGAGTTTAATTACAGGTGGTTCACTATCAGAAATTATAACACTATTTGTAATTGTATTAGCGTATCCATAAATATCTATAACTGTATATTTTACATAGTAAATTCCTATTTTATTAGTATCTATATCTGTTACAATATCATCATTATAAAATATATTTTTTATAACCTTATCAGTTATATTTTTTTCATCATATGAGGTTGCAGTATATTTAGGTTCCGTATATTCACTACCCAGATTTACATTTGTAACATAATTGCCATCTGTATCAGGGGTTAAATCACTTAAAACAATACTAGGCATTCTATTTTTATAATTATCATTATTTATTAAATCAATTTCTGCCCTAAATAGATAATTGCCCTTCTTTTTTGAGTATGTATCATTATTTTTATATTCAGATCCAACATTAGTAATGCTTATTACAAAATAATCTTCAAAATCTTCATTAGTTTCTGGATTTTTAATAGTTGATTCTAAATAATCATAATATTCTAATTCTCCTAAGGTAACATAAATTTTGTTGTTTAATTCAGGCAATTTTGATGGATTATTTAAAGACCAATTATATGCAGCTGTCAAAATTGTATTTACTTGTGATTGATATACTGTGTCTTGACTACTAGAAACAACCTTTTTTATAGCCGGTGATATAAGTAAAAATATAATCATAAGTAATGCAAATACGGCAATTAATTCAACCAATGTAAATCCTTTATTATTCATATTATATCCTCCAAAATATATTTAATATAGTAGCAAATCTATATAAAATTTTACTACTTTTTCTCATAGCTATACCTTTTACTAAAGCCTTACCACCAATAGTTAATGCAGATATAATTCCCATAACTAAAATAGTAATTATAAGTGAATTAAAATTTAAAATATCTGTAAGTCTTAAAGCTATTACTGCCCCAGTTGAACCAGACACTATTCCACATATATCACCTACTACATCATTACAAAAGCTTGAAACTTTATCTGCATTTTTTTTAAGTCTAACTGCCACTTTTGCACCTTTAATTTTTTGTGCTGACATAGAATGCAATATAGATTCATCTGCTGTAGCGACTGCAACACCAACCATATCGAATAAAATACCTATAAATATAAATAATAAGCATAACATTATTCCTATTATTATATTTACATTAGGAATAGCAGTCTCTGATATAAATGTAAATACTATGGAAATTGCAAAAGCAATTAAAACGATTTTAATAATCCAAGTATATTCTACCAAATTTTTATTCTTCTTTCTTTTCATTATACTATTACACCTATTTTCTATAAATAGTATAGCATATTTTTTTAATAAGGACAATAAAAAGAACACAATGTTCTTATTTTAAATATGATATAAATTCATCCATAGTTGTTGATGAAAACATTGTAGTTCTTCTAACTTTAAATTTATCTGTTTTGTTTGGGAATGAATAACCGTCTGTATCAGCTTGACCTATAAAAGCCATTGTAAATCCCGCTTTTTTAAGTAATGAAATAGCCCTATCATTGTAATCAAAGAATGGATATGCAAAATACTTACTACCACCTAACTTCTCCTGACTTGTTTTAAGGTCATTTAAAACCTTATCTTCTGGTAAGCATAATATTCCTCCACCTTGACTACCATAGCCTTTACATTCGTATTGATTATGCATATTATCCGTATGTGATTCTAAATCTAAGTAAGGTGAGTCAAATTCAGCAGGATTAACCCATCTTGTTATTGCAAATAATGTTGCATTACATTCATATTTTTCTAATAAACCTATAGCATCTAAATTGAATATTGTTCCGTCATCTATTGTTAGAACAATACTTTTTTGTGGTATTTGAATTTTTCCATCTAGATACATTTCAAGTTCATCTAATTTCAAAGTGAAATAATCATTTTCTCTCAAATATTTTAAATGTGACTCAAACTGAGATAATGGCTGACATATTATCTCATTGCAACTTTGAACTGCAGGATTGTATAGAAAATGATAAAGTAATGTTTTTATACTTGTTCTACCATTTTCATCAGTATTAATATTTTCATATATTTCTTTTACATCATCATTTTTTATATATACTAATTCATCATTGAATACAACACCATATCTATCAGTATCTTTTACTAATACCTTAAAATCAAAAGATTTATTTAAAGTGTATAAATGGTTACCATACTTGTCATAAAAATTTGTTACATCATTAGTTTTAATATTATTATTAAAATAAATATAATTTTTGAATCTGTCATCTTTTTTATATTCTTCACTAGGAGAAACATTTTCATATTTTATGTATGATTCAAGTTCAGGAATATAAAAATATTTTGTATTTACATCTATATTAATTTCATCTAATTTTAATATTACATCTTTAGTTACTTTTCCAACTTCTTCATCATTTTTATTATATAAAATAGCATTTTCATCTACTTTAACATATTTACCATAATGTGACTTTATTTCGTTTACAATATTTGCCTCTTCCTTTATTTTTTCTTTCTTATACTCTAAACCTTTAAGTATAGATAAAGGAATTATAACTAAAAGAATAGCAACCACTATTATAATATATTTAACATTTTTCATATCTTCACCATATAAATATTAACATACTTTTTAAATTTATACAATATATAATACAAAAAAAGAACCTAATGTTCTTTTCCTACATTCTTGGCGTTAACATAGTTAATTTTACGTCATAGGTCAAGTTGGATTTCCCTAAATCTTACTTACCGTTACCAATAAGCAGTTCCCTTTTAAAAGATTTAGTATATTGTCACCATATATACTACTTGATTGCCACTTAGTACGCACTTAAATCCTATATTAACAACACTCTAGGAGATTTCCTCACCATATATCTATTATTAATTCTTTTTTGCAAACCATATTTCAAATTGCAATTTATGTAGATTCTAGCTATAAACTTACTAAATTGTTAATCAATTATCCCTATAATTCACTCAAGACAGGCTACACTACCCGTAACTTTCATCACATGGTAGGTTTAATCCTACTTCGTATTTGGTACAAATTATGTCCTAAACACAAGAGTAGGTCTCCACGAATGGTGGGTCATTTACATATGCCGTTATGGATGCCCAACACTCTCATTTCCAGCACTCACCCCTATCTGGGCGATAAAAGCAAGCACCAGAAGTTTCATCGATATGCCCTTTAGCGGATTTTTAGCCCCGCCTTCATAATAGACAAAATGACTAGAATAATGTGCCATCGATA
>CANRAQ010000085.1 GCA_947628725.1 uncultured Bacilli bacterium
CCAAGTAATAGACTATTCATTTTTTAATTCTACTCCATTTGTAAATGAATTAACTAGTTCATTAAATTTAAGTAAATTATTAGCCAATTCATTTTTATCAGATTCATATTGAATCTTATCTAGACTAAGTTGATTTCTTTCTTCATCTAGGGCATCTTTTTGTTTTCTTAATACATCTTCAATATGTTCTAACTCTTCTCTTCTATCATCATAAGCAGATTGAACATCTTTTTGAACTTTTTCGATATTGTCTTGTTCTTTCTTCTTATATCTTTCAAAATCAGATTTTTCTTTTTCTAAAGTTGATTGTAATTCTTTAAGAGTATTAAGTCTCTTTTCAATTTCTTCTTTTTTATCAGTTAATTTCTTTAATACTTCTTCTTTATATTTATTTACTTCATCGATTTGTTTTTTCTTGGAATTTTCAATTTCATTTTGTAATTGTTTTAATTCTTCAAATCTAGTATCTATCTTTTCTTTTAAATCAGTATTTTTTTTGAATATTTCTGAAGCATCTTTTACATTTACACTTATCTTATCAAATAAATCATTTAAATTTGTAGTATCAATCTTTTCATCTTTATATTCAGTAAGTTTATTTAATTCATCGATTGGTACATTATATAATTTATCTTTATCTATTGTTGGTTCTTCTACTTCAGGTTCATTTACCTCTGGTATTTCATCAGTTTTTACTTCTTCAAATTCTGGCTCTTCTACTACTTTGACAGGTTCTTCTTGAACTTCGTTATTATAAGTTGGTTCAGAAACTTCAGTATTATAAGTAGGTACTTCTACTTCTTCAACTGGTTGTTCTAAAACTTCATTTACAGGTACTTCTGGTTCAGTAGCAATTTCTACATCCTTAACTGGCTCTACACCATCATTTAAATTAACATATTCATCATTAGTATTATCTATAGTCTCTTCACTATTATCTTCGTAAACAGGTTGTGGATTCATCATGAAATCTTCAAAATTACTATTATCAAATTCATTATCAAAATTTCCATTATCTACAGATAAACTATCCATTATATTATTATTTATATCACTACTATTATCAATATTTACATTATTAGAATTATCGAAAGAGTTTTCAACAGGTTCAGATTTAAAAATATCTTCATTTTGATAATTACTATCACCTAAACCATTTATTTCAGAGAAATTAAATTCATTATTGTTGTTAGTTTCAGTTTTGTCACCAAACTCAAAAACATTATTATCATTATAATTATCCATTATCACACCTCTTTTTATTCCTTATCATCTATTATTGGTTTAAAATTTGAATTGAATTGATCAATAATATTTTTAAACTTATTATATTTTTGCTCTAGATTTTTATTTTCCAACTCTATCTTTTTATTACTTACTTCTTTATATTTTTCAAATTGTTCTTTTTCTGAATTTAGTATTTCTTCAGATTGTTTAATTCTATTAATTTCTAATTCTTTATATCTTTCAAATTGTTCCTTTTCTTGTTTAATTTTTTCCCTTTGCATTTCTAATTCTTTTTTAGCCAAATCTAACTCAACTAAAGTATTATCCATATTCATTTTAAATTCAGATTCTGCTTTAGATAAATTATCCTTTTTTAACTTCAATGAATCTTCTAATCTTTTTTTCTCATTTTCAATTTCAGCATTTTGAATATTAACATATTCCATAAATTCTGATTTATCTTTTTCTAACTTCAATCTTTCATCAACTATAGATTGTTCAATTTCAGTATTAGCCTTTTTTTGCTTATTTAAATTAGAAATAAAATTATTAACACTCTCTACATCATTTGATAAATTTTCAAATAATGTATCTAGGTCTACACTAGTTGTTTTCTTTGAAATACTACTGTCATCTTGATTTAACAAAACATCATTATACATAATTTCACCCTTTTTATTCTAGATAAGATACCCTTAACTACCTTATAACATATAAATTGTATCATTTTTTTATCAAAAAAACAATACTATATTTATAATTGCTATATATTTTTTAAAAAAGATACTTTTATTGAATAAAAAAGTTTCATTATTTAATGAAACTTTCGCTATTTTTTTAATTTTTTCTACCATGTGCCACTCTCAAAAAAGAGTGAGAGTGGCACAAGTTCTTATATAATTTATTTATCATTCTACTCTATTATTTTTTTATTGCGTTCAGAGTAATTCGGTTCACTTCGTTCACCTCAAGTAGTCGGAACAAGAACGACATGGAACGAACTGTAGCCGCTACCGTAGCCAGTGCCCTCGTAGAAGCTGAACACACCCGCATCGGCGTCATCTTCATAGTAACCACCGCGCCCGAACCAAGGGCCACTAGAAGTAACAAAGTAAGCGTAATCTCCGTACCATCCTTCTGTCTCACCTAATGCATGACCTTTGCATTCTGCATCTGTACATGAACTAGCAGAAGTTACTGTATATTTATCATAATATTTTGCATTATTTGCAAACCATGAAGCATCAAAGCCTGTATCACCTGGTAAATCATTATAATTACCCATTACATATTCCCATGCTCCTCCGCTCATATCATATACTCCATATACTGTTCCTGTTGTACTTGCTTTTTGTCCTTTATCTGTATTATATGTATTTGTTGTACATGTTGTTGAAGATGAACCTGCACTTGCTGTATCTCCTGCTATACCAGTAATATAACTACTACAATTATTTATATAAACTTCTTCTTGGTCATTTCCATATTTTCCATATTTACTTTGAGATAAGTATGCTACTGCTCCCCATTCACTGTTTTTCATCATATGGCTATCCGCACCTGTTATATAATTATCAAATTTTTTTGCCGTAGCAAATTGATTAACAGGTCGTTGATATCTTAATGATGATACATTTGGTATTATATATGGGTCTTGATTAGCATCGTTACAATTAGCAGTGCTTGCTGATGTATAACATGTGCTAGTTTTATCTGTGCTTGTTTCAAACTTTCCTACCCATATTCCGCTTAATTCATCTTCCCCAAATGTAAATGCTGGATGTACTGTATATCCTTCTGTTGCATTTGTACCTTTCCCACTTATAAAGTTTACTGATATTTCTTGTTCTTTTGTTCCTATTTTATATTCATATCTTGGTATCCATACAAACATTGCTCTTACATCTGTATCTAGGTTTAATGCTTGACCTTCTGACTTTGCCTTTCCTGCATCTGTTAATATTACTGCATTTGCCCATTCATAATTTTTGTAGTCATACCACTTATCTGATGTATCTGCTATAACCCATGCATTATTTTCATAAACTACTGGTGTCATTCCTACTAGTTCTGGTGCATTTGCTCCACTATTATCCTTATCTTGTTCTTTATCTTTTGTTCCATCTTTTATTCTAAGGTTGCCCTTTTCATCTGTTTCTAATACTACATCTTTATATGTTAAGTCTTCTACTTTCTTTACTATTCCTCTATCGAATGTTATAGTTCCATCTGTTGGTTTTTCCCCATCTACTTCTACTACTAATTCTTCACCATCACAAAGTAGATTTCCATTGCTTTGTACTTCACATGTTGTAGGATT
>CANRAQ010000086.1 GCA_947628725.1 uncultured Bacilli bacterium
AAGATAATTACAACTTTTGCTTATAAACAATTTAATATATAAATATCAATTATTAATAATGTTCTTGCACAAATTTATCTAAATGTCTCGAAAAAAGTATATTTTTTTGATAAAATAATTGTGGTGACAATTTTTGAGTGGGGGAATTAAAATGAAGTATTATGATACATTAAATGAAGAAATTAAAAATTATTTTAAAATTCTATCTCCTATATTCCCTGAGTGGTTATTGGATTATATAAATACTCCTGAAATGAAAAGAATAAGCACAATTAGCTTGAGTTGTGGAACAGACTATTCTAAATGTTTTAATGTAAAATATTGGTATTCAAATTTAGATCATAGTGTTGGAGTAGCACTTATTATATGGCATTTTACTCATGATAAGAAACAAACTCTAGCAGGATTATTTCATGATATAGCAACTCCAACATTTAAGCATTGTATTGATTTTATGAATGGAGATTCAGAACATCAAGAATCTACTGAAGAAAGAACTACAGAAATTATTAAAAATTCAAATGAAATAATGTCATTACTAAATAGAGATGGAATTAAGTTAGAAGAAGTATGTGATTATAAAATATATCCAATTGCAGATAATGATACACCAAAATTATCAGCAGATAGATTTGAATATACTTTTTCAAGTGGATTAACATTTTTTAGAGTGTGGGAATTGGATAAAATTAAAGAAATATACGATGATGTTATTATTTTAAAAAATGAACAAGGTATAGATGAATTAGGATTTAGACATAAAGAAATTTGTGAAAAATATATTAGTACTATTTCAAAATTATGGCCTGAATGGATAAGTGATAAAGATAGAACAGTAATGCAATTTCTTGCTGATATGTGTAAATCAATGAGTAATGCAGGATATTTAACTATTGAAGATTTATATAATTGTACAGAAAAACAAATAATAGAAAAAATATTAAGTTGCGATGATAAATATTTATCTGAAAGTTTTAGAAATTTTATCACAGCAACAAAAGTATATAGAAGTGATGAACAATTAAATAATAAATATTGTGTAAATGTTAAAGCTAAAACTAGATATGTTGTTCCATTAGTATTAACTGAAAATGGAGTTGATAGAATAAATAATATATCACTAGAGGCTAATCAATATATAGAAAATTATTTAGCAATTCCGAGGGGTGGATATTGGACATATTTTGATTTTGACTTTAAACCTTATGTAAAAAAATTAAAAAAATAATAAAAGCTGATAAGGAGTTATTAAAATCCAATATCATCTTTTCTATTTTTTTCTTTATGAGAATTGGTAAACATAATGTCTTCATGGTTTTAAATCTAACATAATTTATTCATTTAATTAAAAAGTATATTTTTTCTTTGACAAAATTATTAACCCCTAGGTATTTTGATAAATATATCAAAATGTCCTAAGGGGATTTTATTGCATAAAAAATCATCTCTAAATAGAGATGAAATATATTGTCATGAAGGTATTATTTAACAATATTTATTTTTTTAATATTAATTTTTTAGTGTTTTCTAAATATACTTTTCTTTTACTTAGTTTTTCTGGATTATGAGCAAGAGCATCACATTTTTGAACTAAATATAGAGAATAAACTAATTTGGGATTATTATTTATTTCTTCTAGAGTAATATTTTTATCATGGTATTTAATTAAATAACTCATCTTTTCTATATATTTATCATTAAAACCTAATCTTTTTAAAATGTTTTGACTTATTTTACAAGAAACTTCTGGGTGATTAGGAAAATGACGAATTCCATCTTGTTCAAAATAAGAAAATGGTTTACCAATATCATGCAATAATAAAGCTAAGCGAATATCAAAATCCCGTACTGCTAAACTTAGAGCAAAAAGAGTATGTTGCCAAACATCTAAATGATGATGAGGATGTTTATGTTCAAATCCTATTATATTATTTAATTCAGGAATTATTTGACATAATTCATCAAAATTATTATTTATTTGTAAAATAATATCATCTGCTATTAATATATTATATAGTTTTATTACATCATCTATATTGGCCTTTGACATTAAATGTTTTAAAACATTATTATTACTATAAATTACCTCGACACTATTATTAAAATTATCTTGCCAATCACCAATATCGATATAATTAAGAATTTTTTCCACTTTTAATAAATTTGAAAAATGTAATTGATTAATTGGAATAGCAAATTCATCAACAGTTTTTACGTCTTTAAAATTATAGAAATCTAAATAAAACCCTGTTCCTTTATTGAGTTCTAATATATAACAAGGAATATCATATGTACAAATATAATTATTAGCGTTAAGTGCTAAATATAATAAATCACTTTTGATTTTAAAAAAATGTAAATATTTAATATTATCTTTATATGAATTAGTATTTAATTTTTCATTTTTAGAAAAATAATTACCAACTTGGGAAAAGTTTTTGAAATTTAAAATATTGGTTATTTCTGCATTTTTACAAAGACGATATACTAACATAATAGACCTCCATAATTAATTGTTAAAGACTATTTTAACACAATTTCATTTTTTAGATAGAGATTATTATTTCAATAGAATTAGGAGTAAAAATGGTAGATATTGTTGGAAAAGAAAAATTAAAAAAATTATGAATAAGAATTATAAAATGTTTTGATTAAAATATTTTATTTATGAAAGGAGCAACATATGAATGGAAAAGATAACGAATACGAATTTGTAAAAAATTTAAATAATAAGAAAATTAAAAACTTAAATCCATTATTAAATTCTTTATTAAAACATTTATTTCCAAATGAATCTGAAGATGCCATAATTAAGTGTTGGCTAAATCATTATCCACAAAAAACAGATATTTTAATTAAGATTAATTCGCATATTAGGGGAATAAGTCTTAAAATTGGTAGTAAAAATAGTGTTCATGTCGAACCGGTCACAGAATTTGTTCATTTTTTAACTGAAAACAAGGTATCTAAAGAATGCATAATAGAATATTTAAGGTATCATTATGCTGATGGAACTATTGATGGCAGTGGAATGCAAAGGATAGGTGTTGCAGATTATAAAAAATATCATCAAAAAGAAATAGATAAAATAAATCAAGAATTAAATAATGTTGAATTACTAAAAAAAGCTATAAATCGTTTTGTACTGCAAGGCAATAATTCTAAGTTTAAAATAGATGCTATTGTTTATGGCAGTGTAAATGATTTTTTATGGTTAAGTAGAGAAGAAATTTTAGAAGTTTTATTAAGAAATAAAAATAACTATTCAACAGGAGTTCATTTTAGTAATTTGTTTGTTCAACCTCAAAATAGATGTTTAAATTATAATAAAAAATATGAAAGTGCACGTAATAATATACAAATAAAATGGTATGGATTATTTGATGATATTATGGAAAATTTATATTATAAAAATAATAAAAGTGCTTAGCTTCCCAAACTGATAACGTGGGAGTTCGAAACACAAAAAAACTAATCCAAATTGGATTAGTTATCTATCAAAACTCGAAAAGTTCGAGTAGATTTCACTATGGAGCG
>CANRAQ010000087.1 GCA_947628725.1 uncultured Bacilli bacterium
GACCAGAAGAAGCTAATACAAGAGAAGTATATGGACATTGGGAAGGTGATTTAGTAATAGGTACTAAAAAAAGAGGTTCAGTATTATTTACATTAACAGAAAGAAAAACGAGAGAAGAAATAATAGTAAAAATACCAGGGAAAAAGGCTGAGTATGTAGCGCAAGCATTAGATTTAATAGAAAAAAAGTATAAAAATGAATTTTATAAAAAATTTAAGAGTATAACTTTTGATAATGGTGGAGAATTTAGAAATTGGGAATCTTTAGAAAAATCGTATGATAAACGAAGAAAAACCGCAAGGACACAAGTATATTATGCACATCCATACCGATCAGGAGAACGAGGAAGCAATGAAAATGCAAACAGATTAATAAGACGATTTATACCTAAAGGAATAGATATAACGCCAATTTCAGAAGAATTTATACAGAAAATAGAAGATTGGATAAATAATTATCCAAGAGCTATGTTTAATTATAAAAGTACCAACGAAATCTTAAGTGAAATATGTGCATAATAAACCGGAAATTTATTATTGCCATTTATATAAAATATAAAAATAAATAAAATCGTTGATTTTTGGTAATATATGTAATATAATAATATACATAAAAAATATAGGTAATGATTGGAGAAAAAATGGAAAAACAATTTAAAAATAATATAACTTTTTTTGATTTGAATATAGAAAATGATGATAAAAATAACTTTCCGTTTGCTACTTTATATTTTTATGTAAAGGGATTAAACAAAAATAGATATTTAAGAAATAAGGCAGCGATAGAATTTTTAAAAGGACATGAGATAAGCGAAGAGGATAAAAAATTAATTAATTCATATTTTGATGGTAGTATAAAAGAAAAAAACAGAAAACGATATGAACATTGTAAAATTTGTACTGATAAATTTGAAAGAATAGTTCTAGAGAAATATAGTAAAAATTATAAATATTGGGAAATCTGTTTTCCAACTGATCCATATACACCAGGAGGTTTAATGATATATTTAAAAAATAGAGATAAAACTCATATTGAAAATATAGAACAACTTTCAGAAGAAGAATTTCAAGAACTATTAAAAATGACAAAGGATTTATATGATAAATTAAAAAAATGTTATGAAAAAAAAATTGTGGGTATAAATGTTTTGTTTAATCAAATTTCTAAAACTCAATTATGTATACATGGACATATAGAACCAATGATAATGAATATACATGATTTGAATTTAGGATGCGAATTAAAAGAAGAAGAACCTTATGAACCTTTTGTAAATTTCTTAAATAATAAGATACCAGATAAAAGAGGTATTTATAAAACAAAACAAGGAATTAGAATTGATACGGATGAAATTTCTAGTAAAGAAATATTAAAAATTAATGAAAAATATGGAAAGAATATTGAAAGATTAGAGCAACTTGGAAAAAACAATCAAAGTAAAATGGATAAAGGAGTAAAATTATCAGAATTAGATGAATATTTAGCCAAGAATCTTAGTCCTGCACCTGTAGAATATATATATCTTACATATTATAGGGATAAATTATTTTTATCAATTGTGCCAGAATTGACTTTGCAACAGGCGAATATTAATGAGATTGAAGAAAACGAAAAAGAACTATATGCCTTAAGATTAAGCAATTATGGAAAAACATTAAATGAAAAAATAAGAGTACAAAAACCACCAATAATTAGACCATGCATCAAAGTGACAACTAATGAGCAGATAGAAAGTAATGTTGAAAAGATAAAAAACGATATTTATAATGAATTAGAAAGGTAGTAAAAAAATATGAGAGAACATGTTAAGAGAGAAGTTGCTATTGAAATAATTTCAATGATGATTGCATTTGCAGTACGAGATAATAATGAGGAAGAAATTAATAGACTTAATAATGAAAAGGATATGATATATTTAGGAAATGAAGAAATTATTGAAAAGTCATATAATGAATATTCTAAAATTATAAAAAAGAGATTGGAGAAATAATATGTACAATATAAAAAGTTTTGAATATGCAAAAGAAAAATATAATCTTACAAAAGATGAATTTGAGAATATGTATAATGAGACTAGAAGATTGATATTTAGTAATTGTTTACCAGAAAAAGGAAAACCAACTGCCATAATCACAGGTGGACAACCTGGCTCAGGTAAAAGTGGCATAGTAGTAAAATCTAGATTGGATTTTGCTAATAATAATAAAGAAGTTATTGTTTTAGATGTAGATACATATAGAGGATTATATAAAAATGCAGATTTATTAGCAAAAGAATTTCCACAATACTATTCAGAAATAACAGATCCAATTGTTGGTAAAATTATGAGTAGATTAGCAGATGAAACTTTGTATAAAGGATATAATTTTATTTTTGAAGGAACTATGGGAAATACAAAAATGATAGATTCAGTAAAAAATTCAAATACTGATTATAATATTATTGCTAGAATTCTAGGAGTTTCTAGGTTCGAATCATTGCTTTCAATTTTTGAAAGATATATTGAAATGAATAAAACTATGGGATTTGGTAGATTAACAACTATAGATGCACATGATATACGATATGAAAATTACACTAATATAGCCAATACTTTGGAAGAACAAGAAATTGAAGTGGAGGTATATAAGAGAGCAGTTGATAAAAAAATTCCTATACAGATATATAAAACATCAGACAATAATAAAAAATATAAGTCAGTCAAAGATGCATTAAATGATGCTAGAGCAGAAAGTTATAGATTATGTATGCAAAATGCAAAACAAAGATTAGATTTAATTAATAAAGAATTTAAATATTATTGTTTAGCAGATAATGTTATTAGTGAATTAGAAAAGTTAAATTTTATATTCAATAGAGAATTTGATAGAAATAGCGAAGAACATGAAAAATAAAAGTATTGATAAATCAACTGTAAAAGGTTGATTTTTTTGATGTTTATGTACCTATTAAAGTTGATGGAGAAGAAAAATATATAAGAACAAGTGTCAATATAAATGATAAACAATTGAATTATATTAAATAATATATTTAAATAATAATATCTTTATGATAAAATAATGTAAAAATAATAAGAAAAAGGAGATAGACAACTTGAAAAAAGATTTTAAAAAATTCATAATATCATTATATAAACCTGTTAAAGTTTTAACATCTGTAATGATATTAAGTATGATTATTTCACAAATACTAGATTTAGTGAAACAATATATAATAAAAGGTATAATAGATTTACCAAGTAAGGAAAATTTTTTGCCAACAGATTTATATAAAACTATTTTTGTTTTGTTAGGAGTTATTATTTTAGAATTGATATTTTATTATATTTCTAATATAACAAGAACTATACATGTAGTAAAAAAACAAACACCTTATATTTCTGAAAAGTTATTTAGTAATTTAGACAAGAAAACCTATTCATTTTTTATAGACAATTATACTGGAAAAATATCTACTGCAATAAATGATATAAATGATGAAATTATTAATTT
>CANRAQ010000088.1 GCA_947628725.1 uncultured Bacilli bacterium
ATTGACGGGCATTTTCCAGAGCCTTACACAGTGGAGCGAGCAACGATTGAGGCTCCACGTTTTTGTAATATGGTCTGACAAAACCAAAATATACAAGACTCATTCGGAGATTCGTGAGTCACTTTTGATAATCCGAATGAGTACAAAGTTTTTTAATAATACCCCTTCAAATACTCTATTTGAAAAGCTAAAAGGCATAGCCGACAATATGCATGGATTCAACCGATTCCTTGCTGTTGTCGGCTATTTCCGTTCTTCGGGTTATTTCAAGCTGCGCAAGGAACTTGGAGATGTTTCTGACATCCGTATTCTTATTGGTATAAATGCCGATGATATTTTCCGAAAGCATAATCTCGGTTGGGAAATGATCGAAGCTCCAGAAAGAGCAAAAGAGTTATATAACGAGCAATTCAAACAGGATATAGTTGACTCTAATTATTCAAAAGAGGTAGAAGAAGGTATTTTACAGCTTTGCCAAGATTTGGCTGACGGCCGTTTGCAGCTTCGGTTGCATCCCTCTAAAAATCTTCATGCCAAATTTTATTTGTGCCTTCCCGAAAATCATACCGAACATTCCGATGGTTGGGTCATAATGGGTTCTTCAAATATCTCTGACTCTGGTCTTGGTACAGGAATGGCACCACGCTACGAGTTAAATGTAGCGATGAAAGACTTCGACGATGTACACTATTGCCACCAAGAGTTTGAAACTTTGTGGAGTGAATCTGTACCATTAACGCTTGACGAGATTAAGGCCCCCATTGATGGCACTTATTTAAGCAGTTATCAGCCAACACCATACGAAATTTATATAAAAGTTCTTATTGAGGCTTTCGGCGACCAAGTCGAAGAAGATTTTAATATCCAACTTCCCGATGGAGTAATGGAATTGAAATATCAGAAAGATGCCGTTATACAGGGCTATCAGATGTTAATGCAGCATAACGGACTTTTCCTCTCCGACGTTGTCGGCCTCGGAAAAACTATGATTGCTACGATGATCGCCAAACGCTTTATAGAAGCCAATGGTAAGAATACTAAAATACTTGTAGTTTATCCACCTGCACTTGAAGATAACTGGAAATCCACATTTAAGTTGTTTGGAATTTCCAGAAAGACACAGTTCGTTACTAATGGAAGTCTCTCAAAAATATTGGAGGGGAAAAGCAATTACCACGATAAAGAAGATTTCGACCTTATCATAGTGGACGAAGCACACCAATTCCGCTCGGACACCTCCAACCGATATGATGAGTTGCAGAAGATTTGTAAGTCTCCTTGCACTAATCCCGGCCTGCTTAAATCTTTCCGCAAGAAAGTAATGCTGCTATCTGCCACTCCTCTTAACAATCGTCCGGAAGATTTAGAGAATCTACTTGCTTTGTTCCAAGATAAACACCGCTCGACAATAGACGGCGTTACCAATCTCGATCTTTTCTTTGCTCCACTTAAAGCAAAGTATAAAAGGCTTATGCGGGAACGTGATACGCGCGATGTAAGCCACGAGGTAGATCGAATTTATGAAAAGATACGCGATAAAGTCATAGATAAAGTTACGATACGTCGTACTCGCACAAATATCTTAAATGACTCTGATTATAAAAAAGACCTTGCAGCACAAGGAATTGTCTTTCCTCACATTCTTCCTCCTAACGAACTCGAATACGAGCTTACTCCTTCGTTAAGTAATAGTTTTACAACAACACTTACCGCTCTTACCGATGATAAGGCCGACGAGCATATTACATACGCTCGATACAGAGCCGTTGAGTTTCTTAAGCCGGAACATCGTGAAAAATATAAAAACGCAGAACATATCGGCCGAAGTCTCGCCGGTATTTATCGCGTTCACATGGTAAAGCGACTTGAAAGCAGTTTTTATGCTTTCAAAAAGTCTCTTCAAACTTTACTTCGTATCACAAACGATATGATTAAAATGTTTGAGGAAGGCAAAGTTATCATCGCTCCTGAACTCAATATTAAAGATATGATGTTCAAGGGTGTGGATTTGGACGAGATAACCCAATATATCATTGATAAGAAAGGATATAACGAGTCGGATTTCCGCTATAAGGCAGATGATTTTGACGAAAATTTCATCAAAATGCTTTATAATGACCGTGATGTGCTTGAAAAACTCAATGAAGAATGGGAACAAATAGATGAAGACCCGAAACTCGATAAGTTCTCATCTTCACTTTCTAAGTTCACTTCATCCGATATAAATCCTACAGGCAAACTCGTTATTTTTTCCGAGAGCGTCGATACGGTCGATTATCTCTTTGATTTTCTGACCAAGACATTAAAGAGGAACGATGTAATAAAGATTTCTGCTTCAAACCGAAACCGACTTTTCGATACGGTTAAAGCTAACTTTGACGCGAATGTACCGGTTGAGAAGCAAGAAAATAAATACGCTATCATCATTACGTCTGACGTGCTTGCCGAGGGTGTCAATCTCCACCGCTCAAACGTCATTATAAATTATGATTCGCCTTGGAACGCCTCTCGACTTATGCAGCGCATTGGTCGCGTAAATCGTATTGGCTCTGTTGCGGACAATATTTATAATTATATGTTCTATCCTTCGCCTGACGGAGATAAGCAAATCCAACTCTATAAGAACGCTCTTATAAAGTTACAAGGTTTTCACTCCGCATTTGGCGAAGACGCGCAAATTTACTCTCGTGAGGAAATCGTTAAGGAGTTTAACCTTTACGATTCCAATGTTAAAGATATTGTAGATAAGAAGATTGCGTTACTCCGTGAACTTCGACACCTTTACAATACTAATCGTGAATGGTATCACCGCATAAAGAATCTGCCTCTCAAAAGCCGTGTTATGCGATATACAGGCAAACACTCCGGCGATACAATAGTGTTCGTATCTTCCAAACTCAAAACAGAGTTTTATCTTGTCTCAGGGGATACCCAACCGCAGATTATGGATTTCCTTTCAGCTGTCGGTTTTCTTAAAGCAAAACCGAAAGAACAAGCTGCCCCTTTCAAACAAGAGGAACAACATTATGCTCACGTTAACCGTGCATTGTTAGAATTTCAATCTGACATACAGGCTCAGACCGACACAGACTCTATTAAGAATATAAATCTCGACACTACTGCACAGATAGCCGATAAGTTCCTCCGTACCATTGAGCAGGTTTGCGAAGATGATACACTTAAACGTGATTGTGGTATTTTGCGTGGATATATCAAGGAGGGGACATACTCTCGTCTGCCTAAATCTTTAAAGACAATTTCACAAGAATATAAGAATAATCGAATGAAGATTAAGGCAGACAGCCGTATTCTTGCTAATCGCATAGGTGAACTTGTTGAAGAATACCACCACGAGAATAATACTGCTTCTGCTAAAGAAGAACTCGGCAATCCGGTAATCATAATCTCCGAAACTTTCATTTAATATGGCATACTCTAAAGAACA
>CANRAQ010000089.1 GCA_947628725.1 uncultured Bacilli bacterium
ATGAAGATGTAATAGGTGCATATGACTATGAGTTAGATAAAAAAAGATTAGCTATAGGTCAAAGAGAATTAGGAATAGAAGAAGGAATGAAAAAGGGACTAAAAAAGGGTATGAAAGAAGCTCTTAATAATACTGTTTTAAATATGTTAAAAGAAAATACACCTGTAGATTTTATATCTAAAGTAACAGGACTATCAACTCTTGAAATAAATAAATTAAGTTTAAAATGAGAATAAAACATTATTAAAAAATGTATTAAATATGAGTATAGATTAAATTCTATACTTTTTAGATTATTTATAGTATATAAATTATTTTATATGTTATAATTAAGTGGGAGGATTTAAAATGGATTCAAAATACATAGAATTTACAAATGTTACAAAAAAGTATGGAAAATTTACTGCACTTAATAACTTGAATATGGTATTAACACCAGGTAAAATTATAGGATTATTAGGGCCTAATGGTAGTGGGAAAACAACTCTCTTAAAAACTATTATGAGAATAATAAGACAACAAGAGGGTGAAATAAAAATATGTGGTCAAAATATTAGCTATGAAACTAGAAAATTTATATCATTTATGCCAGATAGAGAATTTTTATATAAATCTATGACAGTAAAATCTGCAATTAAATATTATCAAGAGATGTTTAGTGATTTTGATATTGAAAAATCAAACTATTTGATTCAAGCACTCAGTATAGATATAGATATGGATATAGAAAAACTATCTAAAGGTAATAAAGAAAAAGTTATATTGATGCTTACACTTTCAAGAAATGTACCAATATATTTGTTAGATGAGCCATTAGGAAACTTAGATCCAGTTATAAAGCATGAAATGTTAACTGTAATCAAAAAATTTAGTAATGAAAAAAATATAATTATAATATCTACTCATTTAATTAAAGATACAGAAGATATATTAGATCAAATAATTTTTTTGAAACAAGGACAAATTGTTTTAAATGATTTAAAAGAAAATATTATAAAAGATGGCAAAACATTAGAACAATATTATTTGGAGGTGTTTAGCAATGTTTAATTATATAAAATGGGAATTAGTAAATGAAACAAAAAATAAAAAAATTGTTTTATTTACAATTGTAGCTATATATCTTGCTGTAGCATTATTGCCTTACAATGACAATATTATTACTGATTTTATTTATTTGGCATTTTCTCTTATAATTATGGGATCTTTGGTATTAGGATTTTTGTATGGCGCAAAAAGAACGATTGATTCATATAAAAATCAAACATTCTTATTAGAAAGTATGATATCATTATCTCCGGGGAAAATATTATTTGCAAAATATATTTTAGCTATAATATTTAATTTTGTTTGTTCATTAATATTCATATTTGGAATATTTATAGCATTTAATAAATCGAATATAAATGTGGATTTAATATTTAAATTTTTTATGAATATAGACTTAAAAGACAAATTAGAACTTTTAAAATTATTTACTTCTATATTTGCATCGACAATAACATTTACTGCAGTAGTAACTTTTGTGTATATTGCAATAAGAAGTTTTTTACCAAATATTAAAATAATTAAATTTTTAGTATATATGGCTTCATTATTTGTATTAGAAATTCTATATCAAATAATTTATGATATTTGTAATAATTCATTTATGGTATATTCTATATTGATGCTAGTAGTTTCATTTATCTGTTATATAGGTACAGTTTGGTTTATAGAAAATAAATTAGAAGTATATAAATAAAAATTTATATAATGTTAATTTATATACATATAATATAAAAGAATTATATAAATTATATTAATTTACTTGATATTTTTCAAATAATTTGATAAACTATGTAAGTAATTAAATTTCTATGACTTTAACTTAAGTCATGGCGGGAGGAGAGATATAATGAAAAAAGGAATTCATCCAGAATATGTTGAAACAGAAGTTAAATGTGCATGTGGAAACACTTTCACAGTTAAATCAACTAAAAAAGAACTACATTTAGAAGTTTGTAATGAATGTCATCCTTTTTATAAAGGTGGAACAGGTACACAAGTATCTAAAACAGGTCGTGTTGAAAAATTCAATAAAAAGTATGGATTTACTAAAGAAGAAAAATAATTCTTCTTTTATTTTTGCATAAAATGGTAAAATCATGAAATAATAAAATTAGGTGATCTTATGAATTTAGATTTTGCAGAACTTGGAAATGTTACTTTAAGAGCTGTATCATCATTAGTTACTTTATTCTTAGTTACTAAAATGTTAGGAAAAAAGCAAGTATCACAATTATCTCTTTTTGATTATGTAATTGGGATTTCAATAGGAAACTTTGCTGCTGAAATGACCATAAACCTAGAATCAAATGAAATTAATGGAATACTAGCAGTAATAATATTTGGATTTTTTGCTTATTTAGTATCCTACTTAACTATGAAAAGTATGTCTATGAGAAGATTTTTTATGGGAACTCCTACAGTTATAATACAAAATGGAAAGATATTAGAAAAAAATTTAAAAAAAGTAAAATTTGATATAAATGATATGTTAGAAGAAATAAGAAGTAATGGTTACTTTGACTTATCACAGGTAGAATATGCTCTAATGGAAGCAAACGGAAAATTAAGTATTTTACCAAAGGCAGAATATAGACCATTAACTCCTAAAGATATGAAGATAAAAGTTCAAAGTGAAGGATTATGTGCAAATGTAATTATAGACTCTAAAATCATGTGTAAAAATTTAGAAATTATGGATAAAGATGAAAAATGGTTAAGAAAGCAACTAAAAGTGCTTGGATATGATGATTTTGATAAAATATTACTTGCAACCTTGGATGATAATGAAAAATTAATAGTATATGAAAAGAACTTAAATATAGAATCTAAAGATATATTAGAATAAAAGTGTAAAAAAATGTAAACAAAACATAAAATAATATGTATATAATATAAAATATAAACAAAATTTGATATAGTATATATGGTGATGTATATGAAAAGACATTTTTGCGCATCCGCATTTATAATAAATCCATACAATAAAAAAATATTATTAGTAAAACATAAGAAAAATAGAAGATGGACTCAACCAGGAGGACATATAGAAGGAAATGAAACGCCTGAAGAAACTGCACTTAGAGAAGTGTATGAGGAAACTGGACTTAGAGTAAGACTTATAGGAGAGAGATTTCCTAGAGAAGAAGATTTCATAAGACCTCTTGGAATACAAAAAAATAGAAGAACTACAGATGATGGTGAAACACATATGCATATTGATATAATATATGTTGCTATCCCAAATGATGATAATGATGTAGTATTAAACAAAGAAGAGACTGATGATATAGGATGGTTTTCTAGAGAAGAATTAGAGTACATAGATTGTTTTCCAGATATCAAAATAACTATGGATTATATATTGAGTAACATAATAAAATAAGGCT
>CANRAQ010000090.1 GCA_947628725.1 uncultured Bacilli bacterium
TTTTTTTATTGCGTTTTTTGTGGTATAATTATATTGTCGTATAGGAATATTTAAACTACATAAAAATTTGAAATAGGGGGATTAAATATGAAAAGTGAAAGTTTATGTATATAAAAAAATTAAAATTACATAATTTTAGAAATTATAAAAGTTTAAATATTACACTTACAAAAGGTATAAATATTATATATGGAGAAAATGCTCAAGGTAAAACTAATTTATTAGAAAGCATATATGTATTAGGAATAACAAAATCACATAGAAATTTTATAGATAATAGTCTTATTAAAAAAAATGAAGATTATTTAACAATAGAAGGAATTATTAGTAAAAATAAAATAGATGATAAATTAAATATTTATTTAGATAATAAAACTAAAATTTTAAAATATAACAATAATACTATAAAAAAAATAAGTGATTATATTTCTAATATGAATATAATTATTTTTTATCCAGATGATTTAGAATTAATAAAAGGTTCTCCACAAATTAGAAGAAAATATATTAATTTACAATTATCACAATTATATAGTAATTATTTTATTTTATTAAATGAATATTTAAAAATATTAAAACTTAGAAATGAATATTTAAAAAAGATAAATAAAAAAATTTCAAAAGATTTAAATTATTTAGATATATTAACTGGATATTTGATTGATAAAGCTATATTGATATATAAAATGAGAGATAAATATATAAAAAAGGTTAATGAGCATTGTAGTAATATATATATAAATATAATGAATTTGGATGGATTTAATATAAAATATAAACCTAGTATTGAATTAGATATTAAAGATCCAAATATAAAAGAAAAATTAAAAAAAGAATATGATAAAAGATTAGATTATGATCTAAAATTATTATCTACATCTATAGGTCCACATAAGGATGATATAGAATTTTATTTGAATGATAAGAATTTAAAGTATTATGGTTCACAGGGGCAACAGAGAATAGCAGTTTTAGCTTTAAAATTATCTGAAATAGAAATATTTAAGAAATATAAAGAAACAACTCCTATATTATTATTAGATGATATATTTAGTGAGTTAGATGATAATAAAAAAAATAATTTACTTAAATATATAAGTAAAGATATACAAACTATTATAACAACTACGGAATTGAATAATTTAGATTCTAAATTAATAAAAAAATCAAAATTATTTAATATAAAAGAAGGCAACATAATAAAAATCAAAGAGGTGAAATTAGATGAATGAAGAATTAAATCATTATGATGCATCAGATATTCAAGTATTGGAAGGATTAGAAGCAGTTAGAAAAAGACCAGGTATGTATATAGGTACTACTGATGTTAAAGGATTACATCATTTAGTGTGGGAAATAGTCGATAACGCTATTGATGAATCTTTGGCAGGTTTTTGTAAAAATATAGAAATAATTATAAATAAAGGAAACTCTATTACCGTTAAAGATGATGGTCGTGGTATACCAGTAGATATACATCCAAAAACTAAAAAGAGTACTGTTGAAACAGTTTATACTGTTTTGCATGCAGGTGGAAAATTTGGAGGAGGAGGATATAAAGTATCTGGTGGACTTCACGGTGTAGGAGCAAGTGTTGTAAATGCACTATCTAAATGGGTAGAAGTAACTGTATATAAAAATGGTAAGATAAATTTTATTCGTTTTGAAGATGGTGGACATGCTAAAGAACCTTTAAAAGTAATAGGTGATTGTGATATTAATAGAACAGGTACATCAGTTACTTTTAAACCAGATCCTGATATATTTGATACTGATATATATGATTATAATACTCTTAAGGTTAGAGTTAGGGAATTAGCATTTTTAAATAAAGGCTTAAAAATAACATTAAGAGATGATAGAGATGACGAAGATACTACAGGAGAAACTTTTATATATGAAGGTGGAATCTCTGAATATGTAAAATTTATTAATAAAGAAAAAAATCCAATTCATGAGGATATAATTCATTTAGAAGGTAGTGAAGATAATGTAATGTTTGAAGTAGCATTACAATATACTGATGGCTATAATGATAATATTTATTCATTTGTTAATAATATCAATACTCATGATGGTGGAACACATGAAGAGGGTGTAAGAAGAGCTCTTACAAGGGTAATTAATAATTACGCTAAAAAATCTGGAATATTAAAAGAAAAAGATGAATCTTTGACAGGTGATGACGTAAAAGAAGGATTAACAATGATTATATCTTGTAAGCATCCTAATCCACAATTTGAAGGTCAAACAAAAGGTAGACTTGGTAATAGTGAAGTAAGAAAATTAGCAGATAATGTATTTAGTGAAGGATTTGAAAAATTTTTACTTGAAAATCCTGATGAGGCTAAAACTATAGTAGAAAAGGCTATGCTTGCATGTAGAGCTCGTAATGCCGCAAAAAAGGCAAGAGAAATAACAAGAAAAAGTGATTTAGCAATTTCAAACTTTTTTGGTAAACTTTCAGATTGTAAAAGTAAAGATCCTAAAGTATCTGAAATATTTATAGTCGAGGGAGATTCTGCCGGTGGAAGTGCTAAAAAAGGTAGAGATTCCATGACTCAAGCAATATTACCACTTAGAGGTAAAATATTAAATGTAGAAAAAGCTAGACTTGATAGAGCATTAAGTAACGAAGAAATTCGTAGTATTATAACTGCATTTGGAACAGGTATTGGTGAAGAATTTAATTTAGAAAAATTAAGATATGATAAAATCATAATAATGACCGATGCCGATGTCGATGGAGCACATATAAGAGTATTATTACTTACTTTATTCTATAGATTTTTTAGACCTATTGTTGAAGCAGGTCATGTATATGCTGCTCAACCACCATTATTTAGAATAATGCATGGTAAAACAAGAAAATATACATTAGATGAAAAAGAAAAAGATGATTATTTAGCTACTTTACCTGAAAATGTACGTGCTAGAGCAGAAATAGCTCGTATGAAAGGTTTAGGAGAAATGGATGCTGAAGAATTAAATGAAACAACAATGGATATAAATAAGCGTACTTTAAGAAAAATCACAGTAGATGATTGTGTAGCTGCAGATGCTATATTTGAAAAATTAATGGGTGATGAAGTAGAACCTAGAAGAGCATTTATTGAAGAAAATGCTGCATTTGTAGAAAATCTTGATATTTAGGAG
>CANRAQ010000091.1 GCA_947628725.1 uncultured Bacilli bacterium
GGGCATGGTTCATTTCTACCAATTTTAGTTACTCTTTTAGGTGCAGATTTTTTTGATTTTTCCTTGTCTTCATTAGTTGTACCTTCAGCAACCTTTTTACGTTCACTGTTTTGTCTTACTTCAGCCTTCAATAAATATGTAGTAGCTTGTGCATCTATCTTGGATAATAATTCATCAAATAAATTATAACCTTCATTTTTATATTCTCTTAAAGGATTATTTTGTGCATAACTTCTTAAATGAATTCCTTCCCTTAGATGTGCCATTGTATTTATATGTTCCATCCAATATGTATCAATTACTCTTAATGTAATTGCTTTTTCAAATTCATTTGTTATTTCTTCTGGAATTTTCTTTATTTTTGTTTCATACTCTGATATCAACTTTTGAGATATATACTCTGATATTTCATCTGAATTTTTAAATTCAATTTCATCAAATATAATTTTTTCTCTAAGTAAATCATTTACAGATTCTAATATTTCAGATTTATCATTTCTACTCAATGATTCATTTTCAACTAAATGTGAATAAACTATATCTTCTGTATAATTTTTAAACATTTCAAGTACTGTATCATGTATAGATTCCATATCCAAGATTTCATTTCTTTTATTATAAATTATAGTTCTTTGTTCGTTAATTACATCATCATACTCAAGTAATGTTTTTCTCATATCAAAGTTATTACCTTCAACTCTTTTTTGTGCAGATTCTATAGAGTTTGAAAGCATTTTATTTCTTATTGATACATCCTCACTAAATCCTACTCTTTGAAGCATCATCTTGGCTCTATCAGTTCCAAATCGTATCATTAAATCATCTTCAAATGAAACACAAAATTGACTTTCACCTGGATCTCCCTGACGTCCTGAACGACCTCTTAACTGATTATCTATTCTTCTTGATTCATGTCTTTCTGTTCCTATTACAAAAAGTCCACCTAATTCTTTAACTTCATCAGTAAGTTTAATATCGGTTCCACGACCAGCCATGTTAGTAGCAATGGTTACAGCACCTTTATCTCCAGCCTTAGCTATTATTTCTGCTTCTCTTGCATGATTTTTAGCATTTAAAACTTCGTGAGGTATACGCATTTTTTTTAATCTTTCGCTTATTAACTCACTTGTTTCTACGGCTACTGTACCAACTAATACTGGTTGTCCCGTCGCATGTCTTTCTTTTATTTCATTTACTATTGCTTTATATTTTCCCTCTTTAGTGGCAAATAATAAGTCACCATAATCTTTACGAATTACTGGTTTATTTGTAGGAATTGTTATAACATACATATTATATATATCTCTAAATTCCTCTTCTTCTGTTTTTGCAGTACCAGTCATACCTGATAATTTTTTGTACATTCTAAATAAATTTTGGAATGTAATAGTCGCTAAAGTCTTTGTCTCTTCATTTATTTTTACTCCCTCTTTAGCCTCGATTGCTTGATGTAGTCCATCTGAATAACTTCTTCCTTGCATTAGTCTTCCTGTAAATGGATCTACTATTACTATTTTTCCATCACTAACTACATAATCTACATCATTTTTCATTGCATAATTTGCCTTCAATGCTTGATTAATAAAATGTACTAATGTAGTGTGATTTATATCGAATAGATTGTCTATTCCAAACGCTTTTTCTGCCTTTTCTATACCAGTTTGATCTAGTGATACAGCTTTAGTTTTTTCATCATATATGTATCCTTCATTCTCTTTTAAACCTTTAACAAATTTATCTGTTTGAATATATAAATTTGCAGATTTCATAAATCCACCTGAAATGATAAGTGGAGTTCTAGCTTCATCTATTAAAACTGAATCCACCTCATCGATTATAGCAAAGTTATATGGTCTAGCTACTCTATCACTAGCTTTTATAACCATATTATCTCTTAAATAATCAAATCCAATTTCATTATTAGTAGAATACATTATATCACAATTATATGCTTCCTTTTTCTCTGATGGAGTCAATTCTCTATAGTTAACAGAGACACTAAGTCCTAAGAATCTATAGATTTCCCCCATCCAATTGGCATCACGTCCAGCCAAATATTCATTAACAGTAATTATATGTACTCCTTCGCCTGTAAGTGCATTTAAATATGCTGGTAATGTTGAAGTTAAAGTTTTACCTTCACCTGTTTTCATTTCAGCAATATTACCATAGTGTATTGCAAGACCACCTATTAATTGTACATAAAATGGTTTTTCCCCAATTACACGATATGCTGCCTCTCTTGCTGTAGCAAATGCTTCAACTTTAATATCTTCAAGAGTTTCCCCATTACTAAGTCTTTCTTTAAATTCTTTAGTTTTATTTTTTAATTGCTTATCAGTTAACTTAGAATATTCATCTTCTAGTTCCACTATTTCATCTGCAATCTTTTTAAATTTTTCTAATTCTTTATATTCATGATTAAATATACTTTTAAATAACTTCATGTTCATTCTCCTTTATATATATATTTTATCAAAAAATATAATAAAATAACAATACCTTCAACTAAAAAATAGGTTAAAAACCTATTTTAATTCCATTATTCCATAATTTCCATCTTTTCGTCTATATAAAATATTTACATCGCCAGTCTCATCATTTTTAAATGCAAAGAATTCATGACCTAATAGTTCCATTTGAAGAATAGCTTCTTCTTCACTCATTGGTTTATTTTCTATAACCTTTCTCTTAACTATGACATTGTCATTTTCTTCTGGTTCTTCAAAATTTAAAGAAAAATCTGAAACTAACTCTTTATTTATTCTTCTACTCATTCTTGTTTTGTTTTTTCTTATTTGTCTTTCAATTTTATCAGATACTTTATCTATAGAAGCATATAAGTCTTTATGTGACTCTTCACCTCTTAAAATAAATTTATTTGCATTAATTGTAGCTTCAACAACTTGTTCATTTCCTCTCAACTTAATAAGTACAGTTGCTGTTATATCATCAGGATTTTCAAAATATTTATCTAACCTCTCTAATTTTTCTTTTATGTAATTACTAATTGAATCTGTTACTTCCAATTTTTTCCCATGAATATTAAATTTCATATTATCAATCCTTTCCAAGTTCATTATATCACAAAAAAAACTACTAAACAAGAGCAGTTTTTATTTCTATTACATTTTTAGCTTGTAAACCTTTATCAGT
>CANRAQ010000092.1 GCA_947628725.1 uncultured Bacilli bacterium
AATATAATAGTATCTGCTGGAGCAGGTAGTGGAAAAACTGCAGTATTAACAGAAAGAACAATAAGAAAACTATTAAATGGAGGAAGTATTGACAGACTTTTAATACTTACTTTTACTAATGCTGCAGCAAAAGAAATGAAAGATAGAATAAGAACTGCTATAAAAGGTGCTGGATTAAAAGAACAGTTAGATTATATAGATCAATCATATATAACTACATTTGATTCATTTGCTTTATCTATAGTTAAAAAATACCATTTACTTCTTAATATACCTAAAGATATTTCTATTATGGATAGTTCTATAGAATTACTTAAATCTAATGAAATAATTAACGATATATTTGAAAATATGTATGAGAATGATGATTTTAAAAAACTCATAAATGATTTTTGTACTAAAAGTGATGATAATATAAAAAATGTGGTAAAAGAAATATCGAATAAATTAAATTTATTGCCAAATAAAACACAATACTTAAATAATTATATAGATTCCCACTTTAATGATAAATTCATAGATAAGAAGATAGAAGAATATATAGATAAATTATTAGAAGAGATAAATATAATAAGTGATATTTATAAAAATTTAGTACCATGTGTAGATAATAAATATTTAGAAACATTTAATTTAGAACCATTAATTAATTCTAAAACATATGACGAAATAAAGAAAAATTTAAGTAAAATAGGTAGTCCTAGAAAAAATAAAAATTGTGATGAAAATTATAAGGTATATAAAGATGATATTAGTGAACACTTAAATAATTTAAAAGATTTAACTAGATTTAAGAATTATGATGATATAAAACTATCTTTGCTTTCTACTAAACCATATATAACTGCTATAATAAATATAATTTTAGAGTTTGATAGTAGATTTTTAGAATATAAAACTAAAACAAATTTATATACATTTAACGATATTGCTTTAATGGCTATAAAAATAATAAAAGAAAATCCTACTATTAGAGAAGAAATTAAAAATAGTTTTGATGAAATAATGGTAGATGAATATCAAGATACTAGTAATATACAAGAAGAATTTATAAATTTAATTTCAAATAATAATATATATATGGTTGGAGATATAAAACAATCTATATATAGATTTAGAAATGCTAATCCATATATATTTAGAAATAAGTATGATGATTATTCTAATTCTAATGGTGGAATAAAAATAGATTTACTTAAGAACTTTAGATCTAGAAAAGAAGTTTTAGATAATATAAATCTAATATTCAATTTAATTATGGATAATGAGATAGGTGATGCCGAATATAAACAGTCACACCAGATGAATTTTGGTAATAATATTTATATAGAATCATGTAAAATAGATGATGATAGAAATATGGAAATATTAAATTATAATCCAAAAGAAATACAATATTCTAATGATGAAATTGAAGCGTTTACTGTCGCATATGATATAAAGGATAAAATTAAAAATAAATATAAAGTCGTAGATAGTGTTACAAAAAAACTTAGAGATTGTACATATATGGATTTTGCAATCATCATGGATAGAGGTAATAGTTTTGACTTATATAAAAAAATATTTGAATATGTAGGAATACCTATATTGCAAATAAAAAATGAAAAACTAACTCTAGGTGAAGATATAATAGTTATAAAAAATTTAATAAAATTAATAGTTAAAATAAATTTAAATGAAATAGATGATGAATTTAAATATTTATATACAAGTATTTGTAGATCATATATTTTTAGAATATCAGATGAGGAAATATTTGATATAGTAAATTCTAATAATTTTATTAATACAAAACTATATAATAAATGTAAAAGTATAAGTATATTTGAAATTTCTAATTTAGATCTATTAAATAAAATTATAGAAGAATTTAATTTATATGAAAAATTAATTACAAAAGGAAATATAAAAGAGTCTATGATAAAGATAGACTATCTAAAAGATCTTTCTATAACACTTTCAAATATAGGATATACACCTATAGACTTTTCTAAATATCTAAGTGATATCATAGAAAATGGTTCTATAGAATACTCATTAAATAGTGATTATAGTAATTCTGTAAAAATATTAAATATACATAAAAGTAAGGGATTAGAGTATAATATTTGCTATTTTACAGGCCTTTATAAAAAATCGAACGATGAAGATAGTAAAGCTAAATTCATAGTAGATTCTAATTATAATATAATAACACCATACTATGATGACGGAATAAAACAAACAATACTTAAAGATTTACTTCTAGATAAAGAAAATAAAGAAAATATAAGTGAAAAAATTAGATTATTTTATGTTGCTTTAACTAGAACAAAAGAAAAAATAATTATAGTGTGTCCACTTGATTTAGAAAATAAAAGTTATACTAGTTTAGTACCTAATAGTGTTAGATTAAAGTATAATAGAATATCTGATATGTTAAATTCTATAGTATATGAATTAAAGCCTTATATAAAAGATATAGATTTTAATAAAGTTATACTAACTCATGATTATGACAAGATAAAAAAATATAATTATAAACAAAATATAGAAAAAGTGTCTACTAAAATTAATAAATATGAAAATGATATAGAATATAAAAAATTAGAAGAATCTAGATTTTCTAAAATTACTAATAAACTTATAACTAAAGAAGAGTATAATAATTTAAATGAAGGAGTAAAATTACACAAAATATTTGAAACAGAAAACTTTAAAGATACTAAAAATACATTTGTACTTAGATTTTTAAAGCATATAGATAAAAACTATATAAATTGTTTTAAAGAATATGAATTCATATATGAAGAAGATAATATCATAAAAAGAGGTATTATAGATTTAATTCTTGAATATGAAGATCATATAGATATAGTAGATTATAAAATGAAAAATATAGATGATGAGTTTTATATAAGTCAATTAAATGGATATAAAATATATATTGAAAACATAAGCAATAAAAAAGTTAATATATATCTTTATTCTATAGTATCAGATATATATAAAAAAATAAGTTAACTTAAGAAATTTCTTAAGTTTTTATATTAATATATGATATAAT
>CANRAQ010000093.1 GCA_947628725.1 uncultured Bacilli bacterium
GTATATGCAGAAAATATTTTTTTAAATTTATCTTTTTTTATATATTCAACATCCTTAAAATCATTTAATAATACATTTTTTTCAATACCTTTTAATAAATTATCGTTTTTGGAATATATTTGTACAAAAGTATTGTCAGTTACAAACAATATTAATTCACAATCACTCTTTAAAAAATCCTCATATGTTTTGATTTCTACAATATTACAATTTTTTTTATACAATTGTATATTTAAAAATATGATATATTGCTCTTTAGAATCAATTTTTTCTTTAAATTCTGAAGACGTATATAAATCTTTATCAAAAAATGTATCACTATTATAACTTAAGGTTTCTTCTTCAGCAATTTTCCATAAACAATTATCTAATTCAATATTATTAAAAATTTTTGATAATATAAAATCATACTCATTTGGAATTTTAAATTTTATAGCTAACATGTTATCCCTCCTTAATGAATAATGTATTAAATTTACATAATATTTTTCATGCTATTATTATGACATCAGAACGATGATACTTCACTTTTAATATTTACATAATCGTATTCTTTTTTGAAGCACAAATCTCTATACTTACAAAAATCACATCCTATATTTTCTTTATCAAACTTAGGATTAATTTCAAATTTAGAATCAAGTATATTATTTAATGTATCATCTATTTTATGTTTTGTTATTTCTATAATTTCTTTTATTTCATTTTCATTTAACATTTGTTTTAAACTATTAGAACTAAATGATCCATCTTTATTAACCTTAATTCCATCTATTACACTACTATCCATATAATTATAATCAAATTTTTCAAGTATTTCCTTATCAGTATTAGTGAATCCAATAAGTCTTAAACTTTTTTCTTTTTCTTCATTTGATTTATTATCTAATGTAATATTTTGTAAATAAAATCCTGCAAAATGTATATTTTTATACGCATAACTTGATAAATACATATAAACAGGAAGTTGAAGTCCTATACCACTATCTATATACTTTAAACTTGGCTTTTTTACATATGTTTTATAATCTATTATAGATGCAATAGTTATATCATTAATAGTATCATAAACTACTTTATCTATAAATCCTACAAAACTTATATTATCTTTTAAAGGTATTTTTATAAATTTTTCAGTATCACATTTTTTTAGTTTTGAAAAACTTTCTTGGTGTTTTAAAACTTTAACTAAATATTTTAAATTTTCTATTACTCTTTTTATAAAAAATTTATTTGAATTAGTAAGACTTAAATTTTCTTTATCTATATATTCATAAACAGTTTGTTCTATATCTATATCCTCTTTAACTATTTTTTCAAGAATATAGTGGTAAATATTACCTAGAGTTATACCAAAACTATCTATAGTACTTTTAAGTCCAAGTATTTTTTCTACATAAAATCTAAATGCACATCTATTATAATTGTCCATAGATGTATAAGATAAATTAAAACTATTTTGATTTTTTATTATATTATTTAACTTTTCTTTTGATAATCCTGTAAACTCATGTGAATATGTATTATATGGTATATTATAATTAGAATTAAGTAATTTAAGTTTATCATCAATAGTCCCAAATTTTATTAATTCATCTAAACAGTTTGTTAAAGTAATATAATCACTTATTTTACTATAACTTTTAGTATAATCTATATTTCCTTTAATTACTTTTAAATTCAAATCATCAATAATACTAGATGGATAATATACACTAAAAGAAGTTTTAAGTTTATATGTTATAATTAAATTTTTTATATTCTTTATAGAGTTGATTACATCAATTCTTTCTTTTTTGTTTTTTTCTATAGTAGTATCCATATAAATAGGTTTAATATCATCAGTAATATAATCTTCATCTTTAATAAATTTTGGAATTATACTTTGATTAAATCCTAACATAAATACTTCTTCATCATTAAAATTATAAGATTTATAATCCACTACTTCTATCATGTCAGTATATTTATCATCTTTTATATATGTATTTTTTAAATCATGTTCTATAAGTTTTTTTAAATCTTCTATACTATTACACCATACATATTTATTGCATATATTTATTATCTTATTATATATATCAGTTGTATCATAACAAGAAATAGATTCTATAGCCTCTTTTATACCTTTGTCTAAATTTATATAAAACTTATTACCGATAACTGTAGATATTATAGATATTTTATGAAATTTATCAATCTTTAAATTATAAAAATTAAATATTTTATTTACTATATTTATATAATCATCAGATAAATTTGTTAATTTTATATTATTTACATCTACTCCATTATTTATAAGATATGATATATTTCTAGCTACAAACTCTACTTCTTCTTCTATAGTATCAAATTCATATACTTTAGGTATATAGTTATTTTTATTTATATTTATAACTTTATATTCTAAATCTTTAAGTAAATATTTTTCAAATTTATTTAAAGAATATTCATAAATAATTATATCTTTATTTTTTATATCTTTTTTAAACTTAGTATCAAAAATAAGTAAATTATTATTAATTAATTCTTTTTTTATATTTACTAAAAAATCTAATTTTTCATTATTATATACTTTATCTTCTACATATATTAAATTATTTAAATACTCTAAAGCTATCTCATAATTTATATTATATTTATTAATTAAATAAATAATAGATTTTTCATCATAATCAAAATAGTATGATTTTATAAATTCATCCATAGTAATTATTTTAATATTTATTAATTTATTTATATTTTTTAGTATTTGATCTTTATATTGTTTAGTACATATAATTAAAGTATCATTTTTTAATTGGTCAAGCATACTATCACCTACATATATTATACATTATTTTGAGGTATAAAAAAAATGGAAAATTTATTTTTTATATAAAATTTCCAAAAATTTTTAGTTCGATGGCGCAA
>CANRAQ010000094.1 GCA_947628725.1 uncultured Bacilli bacterium
GAATAATTTATTTGATAAGGGAGAAATTATTTAAAAACTTCCATAACTTTTATCTTGACATATTACCAGATGTCTTCCATCATATTTTATCAACATAAGTCCTATTATAAAATAATAAATAGGCGCAACTTGTATTATACTAATATTGGCAAATCCCTGAATAGAATAAGCAACAAAACCAGCAAGTAACATAAATATTAATTTGTTTTTAGATTTTAATCCTCTTATAAATGTCAATAAGCAAATTATAAGGTAAGGTATTAAACCTATTATTCCTGAAGTTGCCAAGGTATGTAAATAAATATTATGTGCGGCATCAACTACAGTAATTGATGTTGGAGTAGTTCTTTTTACTCCTTCTCCTGTAATACTAAAGCCTATAGACTCTTCTACTTTAGGATTAGGATATGCTAAGTAAAGATTATCATAACCAATACCAATTAACCAATTATCTTTTACTATTTTTAAAGTTTCATCCCATATGTTAAATCTTCCATTACCACCTGTATCTATATTATTTTCTTTAAAATTACATATTTCACATCTTGGTTGTTCAATAACTTTGTTATTAACAAATGTTATTATATAAAATAGTGAAATTGTAGTTATAATTAATACTATTAACTTTTTAATAGAAAATGTTTTCTTTATTATTAAGAATACTATTAAAAATAATATAACTACTATATAAGTAGAAAATGGTCCAGATGACTGACAATTAATAAGTGAAACATAAAGTAATATTAAAATTATATAATCTCTAATGTTAAATTTTTTATCATATAAAAATTTACAAGTAATAATACTTAAAATTGTTACCATTAAACTACCAAAGAAATTTGGATGAATTGATAATCCACTAGCGCTATTTATTGAGAACTTATGTATAATATCTATATCAAAATATATTTGTAATATTGAATATAAAGAATTTATTATAGCTATTATAATTATTAATTTTAGACCTTTCTTAATATCTTCATAACTACCAATATTTTTCCAGTTTATAAATAATAAGTAATAACTTAATATAGATAAAAATCCTTCATGTCTTAAACTTTTACCAAATATAGATGTATAAATATCTATAGAAAATATAGTAGTTATTATTCCACCAATTACTATTACATAAAATAAATAATCAAATATATCTAGTTTTCTTTTTTTTACAATAATCTGATATAAATATATAATTATAAAAAATGGTATACATATATATAAAGGTATTGCCTGATTAATATAATCATATCTTGATATTACATGAAAATCTGCTAAATTAAATCCTATTATTCCTAATACTTGAGGAAGAATTAGTACTATTAGGGTCAATATCCATAAGCATTTTTTTAAACTGCTATCCTTCATACTACCACCTTTTTAATAATAACATAAAAAGTGAAAAAAATATACTAATTTTCACCTTTACTTTTAAAATTTATTATTATTGGAGTTCCACTAAAATCAAATGACTCTCTTATTTTATTTTCTAAATAACGCTCATATGAAAAATGTATAAGTCCTTTGCTATTTACTTGTATATTAAATGTTGGAGGTTGACTTCTAGTTTGTGATGCAAAATAAATTTTAAGTCTTTTACCTTTATAACTTGGTGGAAGATTTAATTCATATGCATCCATTATAACTTTATTAAGTAAACTAGTTTTAATCTCCTTTTTACTGTTTTCATATGCATTTAATACTTCAGGCATAAGTGTGTGTATTCTCTTTTTAGTTTTGGCACTTAAAAATACTATTTTAGCATATGGCATAAATGCAAAATCTGCTTCTATATCTTTTTTCCATTTTTTTATTGCAGAGTCTTTATCTTCTATTAAATCCCATTTATTTACTACAATTACAATAGCCTTACCTGCTTCTATAGCATAACCTGCTATATGTTTATCATGCTCAATTATACCTTCTTCAGCATTTATTACAAGTACACATACATCACTTCTATCAATAGCTTTTAGACTTCTAAGTAAACTATATTTTTCAACAGTTTCATATATTTTACCTTTTTTACGCATTCCAGCCGTATCTATAACTACATATTTTTCATTATTATAATTAAATTCTGTATCTACCGCATCTCTTGTAGTTCCAGCAATAGATGAAACAATTACTCTTTCTTCATTAAGTATTGCATTTACTAAACTACTTTTACCTACATTAGGTCTTCCAATTATAGAAAATTTTATTTTTGTATTATCTTCATCTTCTTCATATTTAGGTAAATTTTCTGTAATTAAATCAAGAAGTTCATATATTCCATAACCTTGTTCTCCACTTACTTTAATATATTTTTCAAAACCAAGTTCATAGAATTCATACTCATTTTCTTTTATCTTTTTACTATCACATTTATTGATGCAAACGATTACTTTGTTAGATATTTTTTTTAACATATCTCTAACCAAGAAATCATCACTAGTAAGTCCCTCTTTACCATCTACAACAAAAAGTACTATATCTGATTCATCTATAGCAAGACTTGCTTGCATTTTTATTTCATTATTAAAGTTATCGTTACCTAATTCGATACCACCTGTATCTATTAAATGGAATTTATAATCATAATATTCTACATTACCATATACTCTATCTCTTGTAACACCAGGTGTATCTTCTATTATAGAAAGTTTTTTACCAACTAACTTATTAAATATCGTACTTTTACCTACATTAGGTCTACCTACTAAGGCTACTACAGGTTTTTTCATGAAATCACCCCTTAAGAACAAAAGTATTATAACATTATAACAAAAAAAACTCAATAATGAGTTTTTAAGTTTACTATTCAGTTGCAGTTAATTTGATTACTTTGTCTGTTCCTACTTTTCCTGAACCTTTTGTACATGCTACTGTAGCATCTCCGCTAATTGTAACTGTACAAGATATTCCAGA
>CANRAQ010000095.1 GCA_947628725.1 uncultured Bacilli bacterium
GCAGGACTTATATATACCGAAATGATAAGTGCAGAAGCATTAGTGCGTGAAAATAAAAAAACATTAGATATGTTAGATTTAACTTATGATGAATATCCTGTAGTTGTTCAACTATTTGGATCTAATAAAGAAGTACTAAGTAAAGCTGCTAAATTTTTATATGAGAACTATCCAAAAATTGGGATAATAGATATTAATATGGGCTGCCCTGTACCTAAAGTTGCGATAGGTTCTAACTCTGGAAGTGCACTTTTAAAAGATCCAAATAAAATTTTTGAAATAGTTAAGGCTGTGGTAGAATCAGTCCCAATACCAGTAACAGTAAAAATAAGAAGTGGTTGGGATGAGAAAACTATAAATGCTAAAGAAGTAGCTAAAATAATAGAAAAAGCTGGAGCTAGCGCAATCGCAGTACATCCTAGGACTAGAGCGCAAGGTTATAGTGGAAAAGCAAATTGGAACATAATAAAAGAAGTAAAAGAAGCAGTTAATATTCCAGTTATAGGAAATGGAGATATTAATAGTTGTTTTGATGCCGAAAGAATGCTTAAAGAAACAAATTGTGATGCCGTAATGATAGGTAGAGGCGTATTAGGAAATCCTTGGATTATTAAAGAATGTGTAGAATATTTAGAAAAAGGAATTTTACCTAAACCTATCATATTAGAAGATAAAATAAATATGATTAAGTGTCATTTAGATTTACTTTTAAAGACTAAACCATATAAAGTTGCCATGCTAGAGATAAGAAGTCATGTCGCTTGGTATTTAAAAGGACTTAATAATGCTAAAAAAATTAAAGAAGAAGTATTTAAAACAAAAACACATGAAGAATTGTTAGAATTACTCGATAATTATATCAAACAAAATGATATTTAAAATGATTATTTTATTGACTTTATTTCTCTTTTATTGTAATATTTAGTTGGAGAGGAGTATGATTATGTATTGTCATGAGTGTGGCACAAAAAATGATAAAGATGATGATTTTTGTAGTGAATGTGGCACTAAACTTGAAAAAGAAGATTTAAAAAAGCCAATGAGTTCAAAAACAAAAATAATTATAATCACTTGTATTTCATTAATAGTTATATTTGCAGGATTATTTCTAACTGGAAAATATTTAACTGGACCTAAGAGAATTGCAAAGGACTATATAGATGCTTTAGTTAGTAATAATGTAGATAAATTATATAATTATCTTAATATCGAAGGTGATAAAACATTTATAAGTAAAAGTATTTTTAAGCAAATTTTATCTGAAGAAAATAAAACAGAAAAAATAAAGAATATCGATATAAAAGATGTTGAATACTCAGATGATAAAACAGAAGCAACAGTAAATTTTACTTATACTGTAGAAGGTAAAGATAAAGAATATAATGATGATTTAACTTTAGTAAAATCTGATGACAAAAAATTTATTATATTTGATGACTGGAAAGTAAAAGATTTTGATTCATCTAACATGATTTTAAAAGATTATGAGATAAGAGTAAATAAAGATTCAAAAATAACTTTTTTAGGTATAGATGTCAAAGATAAATATAAAGATAAAGAAAAATCTACTACTACTGAAGACGTATATATAATTCCACAAGTATTCATGTCAGAATCTGATATGTCTATAAAATTATCAAATGGTCTTGAAGTTAAAACGAAGGTATATCCTACAAATTATTCTAAAACCTATAAATTTTCATTTAATAAGAATTTGTTAACTGAAGAACAAAATAAATTAATTGAAGATGAAGCAAAAAATACTGTTAATACTATATATAATGGTATTGTAGATAATAAATCTGATGAAGATTTAAAGTTAACTATTGATGATTTTAAGGATGTATATAGTGAAATTAAAGATGATTTGGATGATAAGACTTTAACTAAATTTGATGTAACTGATATTTCATTATACAGTGCTTCAATTGATTCAGAAAATAATTTAAAGATAAAATTGAGAATTAAATATGATTATACAATAAAATATAAATCATTTGATGAAGAAAAAACTAATGAAAGTGATTCATCAGACTATATAACATTTATATATAAAGTAGATAATGGTGAATTTAGTATAAAATCTATAGATGATTTAGATTTATACTTTTCAAAATATTTTTAATAGGAGGAGAAATATATGGCAAAATATTGTACAAAATGTGGTAAAAAATTAGAAGATGGTGCAGTTTGTGATTGTACTAAAAAGAAAGAGAAGAAAGAAGTAAAAAATTCAAATACTAAAATTGATGTAAAAGAAAGTTTAATGGAATGCTTAAATGTATTTAAAGGTATATTTACAAAACCAATAGATGCAATAAAGGATTTTGTAACTGAAAATAAATTTATTTCAGGAATAATCATGATAGTTGTAGCAGCATTAACAAGTGGATTAGTTGATATAGCCGCTTTAAAAAGTTATGCAAATGAATTTGTAAAACCAAATTATTTAAAGGAATTTTTCACAACTTTTGCAACAGATTTAGTTAAATATGCATTGATAGTATTAATTGGATATTTAATTATATCAAAATTATTAAAAGGAAAAGCTACATGGAAACACATGATAAATGTAGTTGCTGTAAGTTTAACAGTAGTTATCGTTGCAAATCTTATTAATTCAATATTAGTATTTATAGATGCTGAATTTATAGGTAATGTAATTACTTATGTAAGTTCATTTGGATCAATACTTAGTATATTAATTTTAGGTAGTGCTGTAAAAGAGGTTGGGGAAATAAATAAAAATAGATTATTTATTACTGTTGCTTCTATGAGTGTATTTGCTACTGTAATAATGGATGTTTTCGATAAAATTTTCAAATAA
>CANRAQ010000096.1 GCA_947628725.1 uncultured Bacilli bacterium
CTTATTTTACATCACTACCATAATATCAAAAAAAAAAAAAATGCAAGTGTTTTTTGAAAATTTATTAAATTTTTTACATCTTTACATTTTTTATAAGTTATTTCTAAATTCTATAAGTGCTTTTAAGAATTCTTCTTGGCGTTTAATTTCTTCAGTAAGTTCATTATAATCATTTGTATTCATAAGATCTAATGTAACTTCAGATTTTTTAACTTTAGGATATTCTACTTTTCCTTCTTCCATTATTCCAAATACTGGAGAGATAAATTCACTTTGTTTAAACTTTTTAGTTTCAGGTTTAACAGAATCTTTACTTATTGTTTCTATAGCATCTTTTACCATTTCAGGAGTAACTTTACTTTCAGTATCTATCTCCATTATTGGTTCATTTTCTATATCACTAGTATCTTCTAGATTTAAATTTTCTACAAAGTTTATATCAGTTTGCTCATCATCTATTACTTCTATTTTACCTGCTTTTACATTATCTACTAACTCTTTATAACTTATTATTGCTTTTTCTTCTTGTTCTTCTTCAAATTTTTTTACTACATCACTAGGAGTAACATTTACATCTTGTTCCATTTTCTTTAAAATATCTTCTAATTCATTAGATACTTTATCATCTTCTACTTTTTCTAGTTCAGTTTCTACTTTTTCTGCTTCTATAAAGTCATTTTTTATCTTTCTTCTTTTATTTTGATTAGTAGCTAATATTATTAATATAGTATTTAATATAAGTAAACCAATTATAATGCATATATAAATATATATATTTGATGTTATGAGATTTAAAATTGTAATCATTATAATCACTCCTACTTCATAGTTTGATAATACCATTAACTATCACAAGTTCATTGTAACACATATAAAAATTTTTTTAAAGTATTTTTTAAAATATATTTTATAAAAAATATTTTTTACATATATATTTACATCACGATACTGTTACATTTTTTATTTTACCCTTTTGTATTAATTTTAATGCATTTTCTTTTGTAATAATTTTTCTATCTATCATTATATCTAATGCCTTTTGATTAAATTTAGTCACATTATTAGTATTTTTATATTCTTGACTTAAATCTTTTATTTCATTAAATACATATAATGTATCATTACATATTCCTTTTAAAACTGGTGTATTATTTAATATAGTATTAGAAAGTTTAGATTCTTCTACTATTTTAATATTAAATGATGGTAAGTTTAATATATAAAGTATTATAAATATATATATTAAAGACTCTAATGCACCTATAATTCCACCTAATATTTTAGATGGTATACCAAGTATAATAGTCATATTAAGTATTTTTTCAAATACTTTTGTCAAATTTACAAGCATCTTAAATAATATATTAAGTATACAAAATACTAATATAAATGCGACTATCTCATAGAATAATATATTTATTACTGTTAAATCTTTAAATATTCCTCCAAAATTAAAGAAAGGAAAATTATTATATAAAAATACACTTAATGGATTTTTTAACATATATGATAATATTATAATTACAAATATTCCTAAAAAAGAAACTAACTCATGTGTAAAACCTCTTTTAAGTCCTAAAAGTACTCCAAATAAAAGAAATATAATTATTAAAATATCAACTATGTTCATACTACTATCACCATTTTAATTATATTATATTTTTTTATAAAAATAAAGTAAATTATATAAAATTATGATATAATTATAACGGTGATCATATGCAGAAGATTAATGTTATAACATTTAAAGCGAGTGAAAAAACTCAAGAGATGATGACAGAAGAATTAAGTTGGTGCATGAGAGATAAAACTCCACAATACGCTAAATGGCAAGCAAAAGATGGAGATACAGTAATTACTTTATATGAATCTGGTAAGGTTGTATTTCAAGGAAAAGATGCAGATTTAGCAAGTGATTTTTGGATATCTACAGAAAAAATTAATTCAGGTAAAGTAGAAGTTAAAAATGCATCTAGTGATTCTAAAAGTAAAAAAAATGAATTTGTAAATCCTAAAATATATAATAGCAGTTCTATAGGTTCTGATGAAGTTGGAACAGGAGATTATTTTGGACCTATCGTTGTAACTGCTACATATGTAAGTAAAGATAATATAAAATTTTTAGAAGATCTTGGTGTAAAAGATTCAAAAAAACTAAATGATTCACAAATACTTGAGTTAGTTCCTAAATTTATTAATAAAATAGAATATGAGTCAATTATATTAACTAATAAAGAATATAATGATTATAATTCAAATGGATTAAATATGAATAAAATAAAGGCTATAATGCATAATAAAGTTTTATCTAAATTAAAGGGAAAAGTTAATGATTATGAATATATTATTGTAGATCAATTTGTAGAGCCAAGAACTTATTATAAATATTTAAATGAAAGTAAAGATATAGTAAAAAATATAACATTCTTTACTAAAGGTGAAGATAAACATTTATCTGTATCATGTGCATCTTTAATAAGTAGATATATATTTATTAAAGAATTTGATAAGATATGTAAATCTATTAATATTAATATACCTAAAGGTGCATCTACTAAAGTAGATGAGGTTGGTAAAGTTATTTTAGAAAAGTATGGTTTTGATAAATTAAAAGAAATAGCAAAATTAAATTTTAAGAATACAGAAAAAATTACTCAAAAATGAGTAACTTTTTTTATGGTTCTATAATAAATAGTGTTGGTGAGAAAACTTGACACTATTTTTTAATATATTAAAAATGAGTCATATCAGAA
>CANRAQ010000097.1 GCA_947628725.1 uncultured Bacilli bacterium
CTTTTCTTTTACATAGAATACTATATTACAAAAGTAAAAAGTAAGGCTATTAGTAAAAAGATAATAAGAATAAGTGAAACATTAACTATTAATTTATAAAGTTGTTGTACTCTTCTATTAGGGCATCATTGAAATAATAACTTGCTTAGGCAAGTTTTTTAATGCTTAAAACTTTTAAATAATTTATTAATTTCTATATTCTACTTTTAGTATACAAAAACGATTAATTTTTATGTTATATTTAACTTTAGAAAGGAGAAAATAATATGAATCAAGAAGAGATTGGTAAATTTATTGCCGAATGCAGAAAAAATAAAAAAATTACGCAACAAGAATTGGCAAATAAATTAAATGTCACCGACAAAGCAGTAAGTAAATGGGAAAATGGTAGATGTATGCCAGATTTATCATTAATGAATGAACTTTGTGAAATACTTGGTATTTCTATTAATGAACTTTTAAGTGGGAAAAGATTAACAAATGAAGAATATCAAAAAAAATTAGAAGAGAATATAATTAAAATTAATTTAACTGTCATAAAAAAGTATATAGTTAAAACTTTAAAAATATTTTTCATAACTATCTTATCTATAATTGTTTTTATTCATACAATAAATATAGTTAGTAATAAGCACATAGAACTAGATAAAGATAAAGTGTCATTTAATATTTGTAAAAATAACAATTATATTATGATAGAACCACTTTATAATGATTTAATGTATGTAGGCTATAACATTGATGAAAATTATGAAAAAGAAACCGCAACAATAATAAGTGTATATAGAGAACTAAAGTATTATATTAATCCTAAATTAATAAAAAAAGATAATGTTGAAACAAGTAGAACAATGTTTAATAAAACGCCAAAGAAAATATATTATAAAGATAAGCTTATTTGGGATTCAAGTATAGAATTAAATAACTGTTCTTAAATATAAATTTATAATATAACTAAAAAGATAAGCAAATCCAATACTTATCTTTTAAAATGATTTTTTATTTTATATTTTATTGCTTCTACTTCGCCAACTTTCAACTCTGTTTGTGTATCTATTTTTATTATTTTACTTCCCGCAAAATCAGTATATTCAATTTCAACATCATCAAAATTTGCTACTATTTCGGCATCACATAATTTTGCCCCAGATAAATTTTTATCGCATACTTTTTGTGGATCTATTTTGGCTCCTTTGCTTCCTGTAAAATCTGTATCTCTTACATCAACGTCATCAAAACTTCCTATTATTTGCGCGTCACATAACTTTGTACCAGATAAATTTTTATAGCATACTTTTTGTGGATCTATTTTGGCTCCCTTACTTCCTGTAAAATCTGTATCCCTTACATCGACGTCATCAAAACTTCCTATTATTTCTGCATCGCACAATTTTGTACCAGATAAATTCTTATCACATACTTTTTGTGGATCTATTTTTGCTCCCTTGCTTCCTGTAAAATCTGTACATCTGATACAAACATTATAAAAACTTCCCACTATTTCTAAATTACATGATTTTGTACCGAATAAATCATTATAGTCTACTTTTTGTGGATCTATTTTTATTATTTTACTTCCCGCAAAATCAGTATATTCAATTACAATGTCATCAAAATTTGCTACTATTTCGGCATCACATAATTTTGTTCCAGATAAATTCTTATCGCGTACTTTTTGTGGATCTATTTTTGCTCCCTTGCTTCCTGTAAAATCTGTATCCTTTACATCAACATCATCAAAGCTTCCTATTATTTCCGCGTTACATAATTTTGTTCCAGATAAATTTTTATCGCGTACTTTTTGTGGATCTATTTTAGCTCCCTTGCTTCCTGTAAAATCTGTACATCTAATTACAACATCATCAAAACTTCCTATTATTTCCGCATCACATAATTTTGTTTCATATAAACTCTTATCGCATATATCACTTACTTTTTGTGGGTCTATTTTTGCTCCCTTGCTTCCTGTGAAATCTGTACATCTAATTACAACGCCATCAAAGCTTCCTATTATTTCCGCGTTACATAATTTTGTTCTAGATAAATTTTTATCGCGTACTTTTTGTGGATCTATTTTTGCTCCCTTGCTTCCCGTAAAATCTGTATGTATAATCTTAACATCATCAAAACTTCCTACTATTTCGGCATCACATAATTTTGCCCCTAATAAAGTCTTATAGTCTACTTTTTGAGGATCTATTTTTGCTCCCTTGCTTCCCGTAAAATCTGTATTCCTTACATCAACGCCATCAAAACTTCCTACTATTTTGGCATCACATAATTTTGTTTCACATAAATTCTTATGGTATACTTTTTGTGGATTTATTTCAACTCCCTTAAATCCTGTAAAATTAATTTCAGCAACATCTACATTATCAAACGAAATACTACTGAAATCTACTTGTTTATATAGATATAGACCTATATTTGATCTAAATGAATAATGTTCGTCTTCAGATTTAAAAAGAATTTTCTTTAACAAATTTGAATCTATATCATCAAATAAAATCGGTTCATTTCCTTCATATTTAGATAATTCTTCAAAAAAATATTTTGAAATTTCTTCAATTGTTTCTTCACTATACTCTTTTATCATAATTATTTCTCCATTTCACGCCATTATGTTATCATATACATTAATTGATGTCAATTATGATTGCAGAAAAAAGAAATAACCAATAAAGTTATTCCTATAAATTTTTAATACTTAGAAAAACTAAAATATTCCAAATATTTCTGCTATAAC
>CANRAQ010000098.1 GCA_947628725.1 uncultured Bacilli bacterium
TCTAACATATCTAATGTTTTTTTATTTTCACGCACTAATGCTTCTGCACTTATCATTTCGGTATATATAAGTCCTGCGCCCATATCTTTGACTAATTTTCTAAATGCACTGTTACAAATACCAGCCATAGGAGCTAAAACTACTTTATTTTTTATTTCGATATTGCCTATTTTAAAACTCATTTTATACTGTATAATCTAATCATGTAAGTACATAATTAGAAACTCCTTTCTTTATTATAGTTTAAATAGTTATAATGTTTAAGTATAGTAAATTTATTACACTATTACCATCTCAATGCATAATATTTTATTTTTTTTATATGGATAAATTTATTTGCATAATATATATGGAAAAAGAATCAAGTATAACTTAATTCTTCCCTTATTGTTCTTTTTTACTCGTAAAATTATTTTTAAATAGATATATAATTATGCATATTCCAATGCCTACTAAAATCATTCCAATAGCATAAAAATATATAGGAAAGTTTTTGCCTGTATCAGGCACTTCAACATTTGAGGTATTTGAAGTATTAGTATCTACCACGTTATTTTTAATACCTAGTGATGGTCTTAATATTATGTAATTATCTCCTATTATATTTGACAAAATTGATGTAGAAGTTATAGAATCCTTTGCACCATCATTTTGAACTGAACCATCTAAGCCATATTCCTTATATAATGACTCCCTAAATTTTCTTGCAAGTACACCGTCACCTAGATAAATATACGCTTTATTAATAAGAACATTAGATGTTTCATTATACACTAAAATTACATCTCCAACAACTAAGTCATCCAACATAATTGTCCTAGCCCTAGACTCACCTATTATACCACTATCATTATCCCAACTCCATGCATAAGAAGGATTAATAAGATTTTCTACATATTCATTGACAGTATTATTTTTAGAAATTCTTATCCCATAATAATTATTAAGTAAAATATCAACAGCAGAGGAATCTATAATATATTTACAATAAACATTATTTCCAGTATTAATTTTACTACATTTTTCAGTGCTGACTTTTACTAAATCTGAAGCATTTTTATACTTAGAGGATTCAGTAACATACAATTTCTCTAAAAGTTCTGCATAATCAATTAACCCCGCCTCTTTATACACATCTATAATAAACTGTATTTCAGAATCCTTATTATTATCTTTTAATGAATTATATGCATCCTTTAACTTTTTTTGTTCTTCTTTTGTAAGGACATTTCCAATCCTATGCGCTATTGTCCTATTGACAATAGAGTCTACACTTCCTTTACTGTAAATTGTCTTACCTAAAAGATTCAAATCATTTTTTACACGAACTGTATATGTAATAGTAGCGGTTTGATTTGCACCCAATTGTTGTATTGTCCATGAAAAGTCACCGCTATTATATACTATATTTCCATTTAGAACTTGTCCTCTATATTCTACACTGTCATTAAGTTTTTCTATAACCTTTAGATTTTGATATGTAGTTGAACTATTATTTTTTATTGAAATTTTGTATGTTATTTCATCATTTAAATTTACTACATTTGAATTTCCATTTGCAGTTGTTGCTATTTTTTCTATTTCTAATCCTGGATATTTTAATCTAGTATTAGCAGAGTCCGTCAATGAATTTATTTTCAACGTTTCAGATACATTATCAGGATTTGGATAAGTTAAATCTTCTGTTACAAAACGAAGAACTGCAATACTTTGAATATCTGTGTCAGATGATTTATAAAGTTTGTCAATAAGATATTCCTTCAAATCCGATAATTCTTGAATTGTTCCATTTGATTCATAATGTTCTGCGTAAGCATTAAAATTATAAGCTGCACCTGATGAATGTAATAATTTTATAGTTCCAGAAGGGTCAACTGACTCAACCATCATGACATGTCCACCATCAGTTTGGAGTCTTGTATACCTAACTACAACTAAATCACCAGGTAAAACATCATTAGCTAAGTCTGTCATAAATTGACTTGTACCTTCACTAATTTGGGACATCAATGTATTAACATCATCTTTGTCACCATTATAATATATTAAATTTGTAGTATTGTTATTTTTACTAAGTTTTTTAGCATAATCCATTAAATAATAAGTCATTGATGGTATTTCTATCCCGAGTGTTTGCTTATATGTCGTATATGTAAAACCACTACATACAGTATAAATTGTATTTTGTGACGTTGCATCTTCTGGAGTTGAATTATAATTTTTTCTATAGGAATCATATTGAATTTTAGAACCCTTACGATAATATGCACGTGCAGTTTCAAGCAAGCCATTACGCAAAGTATCATTATCCATAGCATGTATTATTATACATTGATTAAAGCTCAAGAAAAGAGCAGTGATAACTAATATCAAAAATTTAAATTTGGTCTTTAATTTCATAATATTCACCATCCCGTTTTATATATAAATACACCCAAAACCTATAGTTTATAACTATTTTCTCATATAATTTCCGAATCACTATTAATTATAATTTGCACACAATAAAGCCATATCTATATATGGTTTTATTTATTTTTTGCTCTTTTTGCTTTATTCAATAATTTTCTCTTTTCTTTACGTAATTCAGCACGTCTAATTCTTTCTTCTTCTGGTAAACGAGGTCTTCCAGAATGACCTTTTCTAGTGTCATCAACATAACCTAATTTTGAATATTGGGCTTTCCATCTATGAGTTGA
>CANRAQ010000099.1 GCA_947628725.1 uncultured Bacilli bacterium
AAAAAGGAACATTCAATATCGCATGTTGAGTGTTGCCAGAAAATTTGGTTCCACCTAAATCAAACTTGAGTTAGGTGGATTTCTTTTATATTAAAACTATAAATAGTAAGGAAGATAATTATAAAAAGATTGATAAACTATCCTTAAAGTCTATCAAATCTATTATATCTTTTTTAATAATTTTTTTACTTTTTCTGCAGTTTCTTCTTTTCCATTTAATAGTGCCTTTATAGAATTACCATCATTTAAATTTACAATTATATTGGCAATTTTTTCTGAACAATCTACACTATTAAACCATGGAAGCAATTTATATTCTTCTGGTACATATGTTAAGTTAGTGGCATATAACTTATCAAATATTCCTTTTTCGTATGCTTCATTAAACTTATCTATTCCATCATCAAAAAGAGCAAAGGTTGTCATCAAATAAATATGTTCAGCTCCTATTTCTTTTAATTTACTTGCTGTACTAATCAAGGAACCGCCAGATGCAATCATATCATCTACTACAACTACATCAATACCTGATAAATCACTTGGACCAATAAATTCATGATAAACTATTGGATTTCTTCCATTTTCTATTTTAGTATAATCTCTTCTCTTACTAAAATTTCCATATTTTATTCCACCCATAATATCTGCTAAAAATTTAGCCTTGGCTCTTGCTCCATCATCTGGGCTTACTATAAATAAATTATCTAAATTTATTTTTTCATTACTTAATATACTTAGTATCATATCACATGTAGCATATCCATTGCTAAATGTCATTTTATTTGGTATTGCATTAGCTACTGTAGGATTATGTGCATCAAATGTAATAATTTCGTTTACATTATATCTTTCCAATTCTTGAAGTGCCATTGCGCAATCTAAAGATTCCCTTTCACTTCTCTTATCCTGTCTAGATTGATATAAATATGGCATAACTATAGTTAATCTTCTTTCATGTCCACTCATCGCACTAATTATTCTTTTTAAATCTTGATAATGATCATCAGGCATCATATGATTTACAAATTTTTTTGCCTTATATGTTATACCATAATTACCTATATCAGTTAAGATGTAAATATCTAAATCTCTTACTGATTCATTTAATTTACATTTTCCCTCACCATTGTTAAATCTTATTAATTCCATATCTAAAATATAATTTTGACTTGTCTCTTTAATGAGATTAATATGATTATTTACTCTATTTCCAAATTCTTTGAAATTATCTGGAACTATTAATTTAAAACCTTTACTCATCTACTACCACCTTACAATTTTATTATAACACAAATTAATAGTCAAAAAAAAGACTTATAAAAATTTTTTTAAGTCTTCTACATATTTTTCTTGGGCAGTGACATATTCTGAAACAATTTTTTCTACCTCACTATCCATTTCTTTTCTATTTAATATTTTTCTTCCCTCTATTATTCCCATGTTAGTACCTTGCAATAATAACTCAGCTATTTTAGAATTACTATGATCTGTAAGTGTTTTCATATTTACTCCACTCCAAGTCATAACTTTATTCATTATACTTGTTTCATGTGGATCATCATCACTATTATATTTTTTATATATATTTTCAATTTCATCTTTTATTTTATTATAAAATTCATATTGTGAATCAAGCAATTTCCTGAATTTTTCATCCTCTACCTTATCTAATATATCTTTAATAGCATCCATCCCCATACATGAACCTTTATTGATTTCATCTAATGCGTTTATATTTTCTTTCATAAATCCCTCCTACTTCATTATGAACAATTATATTTAATTTATTCAAAATTTTATTTTTTATGTTTAATATGTTATAATTTAAGTGGTGATTATTATGTTTGTTGAACTTAAAACTGATAGTAAATTTAAAAAAGATTATTTTGAGATGTTAAAATATAGATTAGCATATGCTAGTCTTGAATTAGAGGGTATTTCTGATGATTTAGCAGATATTAGACAATCCATGAAAATATTAAATCAGTTACAAGCAATAAATTACATATTTGATAGTTATAAAGAAGGCCCATTATCCCACATTGGTTTCACAAATTTATTATGTAAAGTTGCGGAAAAAGTTACTGGTGGTGAAATTGATAATTTTAGAACTACAAATGCTGAAGTCATCGGTTCAAAAGTAGCGCGTTCAAAACCACCACTAATAAGAAACGACTTATATTATTTAATAGATAATTACAATTATCAAATTCAAAATTGTAAAAGTGAGGATGAATTATATGAAATAGAAGCTATGTTTCACATAAGACTATTACACATACATCCTTTTGAAGATGGTAATGGAAGAGTGGCAAGAATTATACTTACATATAATATGTGTAAAAATAATGTGTCGCCATGTATAATTACTAAAGATACTAAAAGACAGTACTGTGACTTTATAGAGAATAATGATTATAAAGGTTTATCAAAATTATTTAAAGAACTATCACATAATGAATTTAATACAATGATTTCCTTATATAGTAAATTAGATGAAAAGGGATTAATTGAAGAAAATAAATTTACAGAAGAACAACAAAGACAATATAATAATATTGTTAAATAATATTAATGCATATAAAAGCGACTTTTGATAAGTCACTTTTTAATTTCTATTTGGTGGAGCCGATGGGATTCGCACCCATGTCCGAATATATTAACGCAACAGTTTCTACAAGTTTAGTTAATTATTAA
>CANRAQ010000100.1 GCA_947628725.1 uncultured Bacilli bacterium
TTATAAGTGGAAAAGGTATAACACCATCTTCAAATGAATATTATGTACATCCAGCATTTACATTTGGAGAAGATGAATTAAGCGGAATATGGGTAGGAAAGTTTGAAACAAGTACAGATAAGAATAGTACATGTTATAAATCAGAAAGTGTAGATAATTGCAATAACACTGAACAAGACCCATACATACTTCCAAATGTATCATCATTAAGATATCAACAAGTAGTTAATGAATTTGAAACAGCAAAAAAATTCAATGATTATATAACAGGTGATAGTCATATGATGAAAAATAGAGAATGGGGAGCAGTAGCCTACTTATCCCAAAGTAAATATGGAAAATATGGTAATCCTAATTATGATGGAGCAAATAAAGAAGTATATCAAAATAAATCAAGTTCATATATAACAGGAAGCAGTAATGGAACACCAGGTCAATTAGAGACAACAGATCCACAATATACATATGATGTAGAACTAAATGGAACAGGAGCAAGTACAACTGGAACAATCTATGGAATATATGATATGAGTGGAGGAGCATATGAAAGAGTAATGGGTAATTACAATGATACAGTAGCAAATTCAGGGGTTGATACAATGTGGTTTGCAAATAATACAAAATATTATGATAAATATACAGTGACTTCTACTGATTCGCGTACAGATACAGAATGTAAAGGACATGCATTAGGTGAGATAGCAGGATGGTACAGAGATTATGCGGTCTTCGTTGTGCCTGGTCTCCCTTGGTTCAATCGTGGTGGTTACTACAACGACGGTGCCTATGCGGGCGTGTTCTACTTCAGCGGTGACACTGGTAATAGGAGTGGCAGCAATTCGTTCCATGTCGTAATTGCTCCATTAAATTAAAAAATGCAAGAATTTAAAAATTTTTGAAAAAACACTTGCATTTTTTTTTTTTTGATATTATAATGGTAATAATGATAGGAGAAGTAGATAAATATGAATAGAAAAGCATTCACATTAATAGAATTACTAGCAGTAATAGTGATATTAGCCATAATAGCCTTAATAGCAGTACCAATAATAATAAATATAATAAGAGATACAAAAGAAAAATCAAGAGAAATAAGTAAAGAATTATATTTAAATGCAGTAGAACAAACTATATTAAAAGAAAATATAGAAGGAAGTTTAAATCCAAGTTCATGTAGAGTAACTATAGATGGAAATATAGTATGTGATGATAAAGAAATAAAAATAGAAGTAAATGGAGAAAGACCATGTACAGGAGATATAAAACTAAATAAAGGAATGGTAGTAGATTCAAGATTAGGATATTGTAAAAATAATAAAGAGTATAAAGATAATAGTGGAGCAAATACTCCGAAACTATCTGGATTAACACCAGTACTATATAAAGATAACTCCTGGGTTATAGCAGATATATCAGAAGAATGGTATGACTATGAAAAGTATAATTGGGCAAATGCAGTAATATTAACAGATAGTGGGAAGAAGAAACAAGAAGGAGATAAATTAAACCTAGAAAAAGATGTAAAAGCAATGTTTGTATGGATACCAAGATATGAATATAAAATAGATGGACAATATGGAAAAAATGGAATATCTCAAACTCAACCAGGGGAAATAGAAGTAAATTTTATAAGTGGAAAAGGTACAAGTGCAACAGAGGGTTATACAGTACATCCAGCATTTACGTTTGGGGAAGATGAACTAACAGGAATATGGGTAGGCAAGTTTGAGACAAGCACAGATAAAACTAGCACATGTTATAAAACACCAACCGCTCTAAATTGTAATAATGCAGATCAAGACCCATATATACTACCAAATGTATCACCATTAAGATATCAACAAATAGTTAATCAATTTGCTACAGCAAAAAAATTTGATGATTATATAAAAGGTGTAGATAGTCATATGATGAAAAATAGAGAATGGGGAGCAGTAGCATACCTATCACAAAGTAAATATGGAAAATATGGAAAAGATCAAGAAGAAGTTTATATAAATAATTGTAGTGATTATATTACAGGAATAGCAGGAGATACAGCAAGTGCCTCTTCATCTGAAACGACATGTACAACAAATACATATGAAACAGAAAAAGGACAAAAAGCAAGTACAACAGGAACAATATATGGAATATATGATATGAGTGGAGGAGCATGGGATAGAGTAATGGGTAATTACAATAATACAGTAGCAAGTTCAGGCTTTGATGCAACATGGTTTAAGGATAATACAAAATATTATGATAGATATAGTGTAACTTCTACTAGTTCATGTACAGATACAGAATGTAAAGGTCATGCACTAAATGAGACAGCAGGATGGTACGGGGATAAAGCAAGCTTCGTTAGTTCCGGTTACCCTTGGTTCGGTTATGGAGGTCTACCCGACTACGATACCATCGCGGGATTATTCCAATTCAGTACCCATAATGGCCTTTGGAGCGTCAATGTTTCTTTCCGTGTTGTTCTTACGCCAACTTCATGAAATATTAGGATAAAGTCTGTATGGGAGCTAAAACTCTCTTTTTTTGTATTTTTTTGAAAAAAATTTCAGAAAAAAAAGGAAATCGCCTACCTTTTGTAGAATGATATATATGAGGAGGTGAAAATATTGATTGAAAATAAAGAAAGATTTATTACTCTAAAG
>CANRAQ010000101.1 GCA_947628725.1 uncultured Bacilli bacterium
TTTTTAGATAGCAAGGGTGACGATGTAAATCAACTTAAAAACAACTGGAAAAATTATGCAGAAGCTGTAGTTAGAGCAGTTATAGAATATTTAAATTTAACTTATGTACCTGTTGAAGGAGAAAATTATTATACAGTTAAAAGTGGAGATAGTTTATGGAGTATAGCTAAAAAATTCAATATAACAGTAGCAAATTTGAAAGAAGCAAATGGACTAACAAGTTCAATGCTAAGTATAGGTCAAGTATTAAAAATACCTACTGAAGAAAAAGAGGAACCAATGGAAAATGTTTATATAGTTAAAAAGGGAGATAGCTTATATAAAATAGCCCAGAACTTTGATACTACTGTTAGTGATATAATGAAATTAAATAATTTAACTAATACTAATTTAAGTATAGGTCAAAGATTACAAATACCAGTTCCAGGCGGTACAGGAGATACATATGTAGTTGAAAAGGGAGATAGTTTATACAAAATAGCCCAAAAATATAATACCACAGTGGATGCCTTAATCAAATTAAATAATCTAAATAGCACCAACTTGAGTATAGGTCAAGTATTAAAAGTACCAACATCGAGTAATTCAGATGACATATATATAGTACAAAGTGGAGATAGTTTATATAAAATAGCTCAAAAATACAATACTACAGTAGATGCTTTAATTAAATTAAATAATCTACCTACTACATTATTATCTATAGGTCAAAAATTAAAATTAAGATAGCCAATCTTAATTTTTTTTGGAAATAAAAACTATTAGTTATCATTATACTAATAGTTTAAGTTTTAAAAATTTTTAAGTAAATAAGGGAATAAGAATATAATAGCCAAAATTATTACTACAAATATTATTACTACAAAAACTATATTAATATTTGATTTTTTTTCAGGTTTATCATCCTTATTAACTCCTTGAGTATTATTAATAAATTGCTCTTTAGATTGATCAACAGTAGGTACACTTTGTAAATTGTTAGAATTTACAGTTCCAGTATTAGTAGTTTGAGCGGTATTTGGATCAACTGGTTGTACATTTTGTACTGGAGCTTGTCCAACAGGGGTTGCTTGACTTTGAACATTTTGAACTGGTGTACTTGCAGGTGTTGCATTATTAATAGTACTATTAGTAGCTGGAGTAGTTGCAGTATCTGCACTTACTTGCTCTACTGGAGTAGAAGGTTTAACACTCGCATTAGTAGATGCTGGAGTAGGATTTGGCGTTGAAGTAGTATTTGCATTAGGAACTACTTGTGGATTCTGACCATTTGGTACAGCAGTTTGTCCCTGATTTAAATTATTATTATTCATACTTTTTATTCCTTTCTAGATACTATAAAATAATTTTAAGCAATTTCATCAATAAAAAACGAAACGCTATCATTATAGTCTATAAGAATTATACCAAATAAAATAAAAAAAATCACAAAAAATGCAAAATAATACAAAAATATACATTATTTTACATTTTTCTACAATAATTTCAATATATTATTTAATAACATCTTTACAAGATAAAATAGTTAAACATTCAACATGCATAGTATTTGGAAACATATCAAAAGGTGTTACTTCATCTATATTGTATTTTTCACTTAGAACATTTAGATCTCTTACTAGTGTCATAGGGTCACAAGAAACATATATTATTTTATTTGGTGACATTTTAATTATATTATCTATAGTTTTTTTAGATAAACCACTTCTTGGGGGATCTACTATTACAATATTTGGATTAAAATCTTTGATATCAATTGCGCTATCTCCACAAATAAAATCAACATTTTTTAAATTATTTAATTCTTTATTTTTATTAGCATCTTCAATTGCAAACTTATTAAGTTCAACACCAAGGACTTCATTATTATCATTTACAAATATACCAATTGCGCCTGTGCCACAATAAAGATCTAAAACTTTTTTATTCGCCACTACATAATCCTTAATTTTGCTATATAACTTCATACAGGTATTTATATTTACTTGAAAAAATGAATCTGGTGATATTAAATATTTATATTCTCCTAATACTTCATATATACTTTCATCACCATAAACCAATATAAAATTACCATTATTTTTTATATATATTGAATCTGCAATACCTTTTAAACATTCTATATTTAAATTTAAATTATCCGTATCAATAACTATCATAAGTTTATCTAGACTTGTCCTACATATGATTTGATTAATACACTTAATATCAAGTTCATTTAAATATTTAATTGCATCATTTATTCTTTCATTACTAATTAAACATTTATCGATTTTTATAATATCATGCGTATTTTTCTTAAAAAAGCCTATATTATCTTTAACTTGAAATGTAGTTTTATTCCTATAATTAAAATTATTATCACATTTAATAATATCATTTACCTTAATATCTTTATTTAAATACTTTTTAATTATATTATTTACCTTATCTTGCTTAAATTTTAGTTGATTTTCATAACTTAAATGGAGTAGGTCACATCCTCCACATTTATCGTAGTAGGGACATGGGCTTTCAATCCTATCTTTAGATTTTTTTATATAACTTGATACAGTAGCCTCAATATAATTTTTCTTTTCATTTTTAATACATACCTCTACTATTTCACC
>CANRAQ010000102.1 GCA_947628725.1 uncultured Bacilli bacterium
TTAAAAGAGTATAATGAAGATAATGATTTAATAGGAGTATATGATTATGAATTAGACAGATTAAGATTAACTAGATCGAGTAATAAAAAAGCAATGGAAAAAGGAATCGAAAAGGGAATTGAACAAGGAACAGAGCAAAAAGCAATTGAAATTGCCCATAATATGTTGAATGAGAATACTCCTATAGATTTTATATCAAAAGTAACGGGTTTATCTATTGAAAAAATAAACAAATTAGATCAACAAGAGGAATAAAATCTTCTTTTTTCTATTTTTTAAGAAATTACAGGATATGTAATTTCTTTTCTTTTATTTCTAATAATAAATAAATTAAAGTAGTATAAAATATATTATAACTTAATAGTAATCTTTATATAATAAAATTATTTAAATATAAAGCTTTTTTGTTGAATTGGAAAAACTTTTTTCATTAAAGATTTTTACCACTTATGGCATTTTTATTCAATATAACCTAAATCATTAAAAATATAAATAATATAGTTGAACAAGGAAAAAAGAAGTATTATATAATTCTTTAATTTTTTCAAAGAACCTTTATCTACTTCTTTTCTATCTTTTCTTTTCCACCCATATAAGGTTGTAAAACCTTTGGAATTTTTATTGATCCATCTTCTTGATAATTGTTTTCAAGTAAAGCAATTAAACCTCTTGGTGAAGCAAGTACAGTATTATTTAAAGTATGTACATAATATGTTCCATTTTCACCTTTAGCTCTTATACTTAATCTTCTTGCTTGTGCATCACCTAATGTAGAACATGAGCCAACTTCAAAATATTTTTTTTGTCTTGGGCTCCAAGCTTCTATGTCGCATGATTTAACTTTTAAATCTGCAAGGTCTCCACTACAACATTCTAATTGCCTTACTGGAATATCCATATTTCTGAATACTTCTACTGTATATTTCCACATTTTATTATACCAATCCATAGAATCTTGTGGATCACAAATTACGATCATCTCTTGTTTTTCAAATTGATGAACTCTATATAATCCTCTTTCTTCAAGTCCATGTGAACCACCTTCTTTTCTAAAGCAAGGTGAATATGAAGTCATTGCAATTGGCAACTCATTTTCTTTTATTATTTGATCTTTAAATCTACCTATCATTGAATGTTCAGATGTACCAATTAAATATAAATCCTCATTTTCTATCTTGTACATCATAGCTTCCATTTCAGGGAAAGACATAACCCCTTCTACTACATTAGAATGAATCATAAAAGGTGGTATAGCATAAGTAAAACCTTTATCTATCATAAAATCTCTAGCATAGGCTATCATAGCCTCATGTAATCTCGCAATATCACCTAGCAAGTAATAAAAGCCTTGACCACTAGTTCTTCCAGCACTATCTTTATCAAGCCCACCTACGCTCTCACAAATATCAGCATGATATGGTATTTCATAATTAGGAACAAATGGATCTCCAAATTTTTCTATTTCCACATTTTCACTATCATCTTTACCAATAGGAACAGTTTCATCGATGATTTGAGGTATAAGCATCATTTTTTCTCTTAATTTTTGTGATAATTCATTCTCCTCATTTTCTACATCTATTAACTTTTGATTAATTTCCACTACTCTTTGTTTCTTTTCATTGGCTTCATCTATTTTTTTGTCTCTCATCAATCCACCAATTTCACTACTTGTGTTATTTCTCTCTTGTCTTAAATTATCTCCCTCTAATTTAAGTTCTCTAATTTGCTTATCCAAATCTGAAATTTCATCTACAAGAGGTAATTTTTCATCTTGAAATTTTTTCTTTATGTTTTCTTTTACCAAATCTTTATTATCTCTTATCAATTTAATATCTATCATATAATATCCTCCTAACATAAAAACTTAATTATGCTTTTTTAAAAAAATAAAAGACTATTTATAGGAGTGCTTGACACGGTACCATCCTATTAATAGTCTTAATTTTAATAACGGCATAACCGGAAATGTTTACATTTCACTCAGGAGTAGATTCATAAAATACAAATGTTAATTTACACCTACCATTAACTCTCTTTAAAATAATATTTTATTACTATTCTCCGTCAAAGTTTTAATATAAGTATATTTTAACACTTATAAAAGGCATTGTCAATCAGTTATTGTGTCTATCATCTATGTACTTTTTATAGAATTGATTTTGTTTTTGATTAACTTTAGACAACTGTTTTTTACCCATACCAGATACTAAACCTACTGTAAATGTCAAATTATAACCATTTATATCATTTTCAAATTTTTTAGCAATTTCATTTGGTCTAATACCTTCATTCATAGCTCTCATTATTGAGTATGGATCATTACCTTTCATTTCTTGAATTGTTAATATGACTTTTATTGCCTTTTGTTTTTCTTCACTAGTTGAAGCCCTTTTTAAAACATCTTCAACTACATCTCTATCAATTCCTGATTTAAGTGCCTCAACAATATATTTTTCGTTTTCATTCATAAAATTACTAAGTGCCATATATCATCACCCATTATTATTTTATCTTATTAAAATTTTTTATACAATAAATTTTAATTATATTTTATTTAACTTTACATTTCATAGGACAAAT
>CANRAQ010000103.1 GCA_947628725.1 uncultured Bacilli bacterium
AAAACAATGTTCCACGTGGAACATTGTTTTTAAGTTAAGCATCTTGAACTTTTTCTATATCTTCTTCATGATCTATTACTGCTATTGTACTTACCTTTTGATTATCTTTTAAATTAATTAATTTAACCCCTTGGGCTACACGACCAGTAGATGAAACTTGAGATAATGGCAATCTTATAATCATACCGCTATTAGTTATAATCATTAAATCTTCTGTTCCATTTACCATTTTAAATGAAACAATATTTCCATTTTTCTCTGTAATATTTAATGCTTTTACACCCTTACTACCTCTATGTGTCATTCTATATTGATTTATATCAGTTTTTTTACCAAATCCATTTTCTGTTACAACTAATACTTCAGAATTTTCTTGTGTTATTTCCATTCCTACTGCATGTCCATTTCCTACATCTATACCTCTAACTCCAGATGCAGTTCTACCCATTATTCTAACTTCTTTTTCATTAAATCTAATTATTCTACCATTTGAAGATGCAATTAAAATTTCTGAATCACCATGTGTAATTTTAGCAGAAATTAATTCATCGTTTTCTTTTAATGTTATAGCTATTTTTCCATTTGTTCTTATATTTTCAAATTCTGATAAATTTGTTCTCTTAATTATACCACTTTGTGTACAAAGTACAATATAAGAATTATTATCTTCTGGAGTGGTTTTTAACATTACATTTACCTTTTCTTCCTTATCTAAAGGTAATAAATTTATAATAGGTAAACCTTTAGATTGTCTACTGAATAATGGAACTTCATAACCTTTCATTCTATATACTTTACCTTTATTAGTGAAGAATAATATATAGTCATGTGTTGTTAAATTAAGTATATTTTCAACAAAATCTTCTTCATTTGTTGTCATACCTTTAATTCCAACACCACCTCTATTTTGTAATTTATATGTATCACTTTCAACACGTTTAATATATCCTTTATTAGTTAAAGTTATAACCAAATCTTCTACAGGTATTAAAGATTCATCATCAATATAATCTACTGCCGTCATATCAATAGTTGTTTTTCTTTCATCTGAATATTTATTTTTAATTTCAATTAATTCCTTTTTGATGATTTCTAACACTTTTTGTTCACTACCTAAAATTGATTTAAGTTCTTCAATTAAGTTTAATAAATTATTTAATTCTTCTTCTATTTTTGCTCTTTCTAAACCAGTTAATCTTCTTAGTTTTAATTCTAATATACTATCTGCTTGTATTTGACTTAAATTAAATCTAGTCATTAATTCATTACGAGCAATTTCATCTGTTTCTGATTCTCTAATAATTTTTATTACTGCATCAATATTATCAAGAGCTATTTTATAACCCTCTAATATATGCACTCTAGCTTCAGATTTCTTTAAATCAAATCTAGTTCTTCTAATTATAACTTCTTTTTGATGATCTATATATTTTGAAATTATATCCTTAAGTGGTAATGTTTTTGGCGTTCCATTATCCAACATTAAAAATATTATTCCATAATTTGTTTGAAAAGCAGTATGCTTATACAAATTATTTAATATTACTTGCGCATTTGCATCTTTCTTTAATGTTATAGTTATTTTGACACCATTTTTTAAATCAGTATGATAATCTGATATACCATCTATTATTTTATTGTGAACTAATTCAGCAACTTTATTTTTTAAATCCATAGTGTTAACACCATATGGAACTTCAGTAATAATTATTTGAGTATGCCCACCATGTTCTTCGATAGTAGCCTTACTTCTTAAAGTAATTGATCCTCTACCAGTTTCATATGCTTTTCTAATACCAGAATTTCCTAAAATAATTCCACCTGTTGGAAAATCTGGACCTTTTATATATTGCATAAGCCCTATTGTATCAATTTCAGGATTATCTATGTATGCAACACATCCATCAATTACTTCACCCAAATTATGTGGTGGAATATTTGTAGCCATACCAACTGCAATACCCATAGAACCATTGACAAGAACATTAGGAAATCTAGATGGTAATACTTTTGGTTCTTTACTTGTAGCATCAAAATTATCATCCATGTCTACTGTATCTTTATTTATATCTCTTAAAAGTTCAAGAGAAATTTTAGAAAGTCGAGCTTCTGTATAACGATATGCAGCTGCTCCATCACCTTCTATGTTACCAAAATTTCCATGTCCATCAACTAACATATATCTTTGGTTAAAATCTTGCGCCAAACGTACCATGGCATCATATATTGATGAATCTCCATGTGGATGATAATGTCCCATAACATATCCAACTGTTGTTGCTGATTTTTTATGTGGTTTATCTGGAGTATTTCCTTCTTCATACATTGACCATAAAATTCTTCTATGAACTGGTTTTAATCCATCTCTTAAATCAGGTATTGCACGTGATGTAATAACACTCATTGAATAATCAAGAAATGAACTTTTAACTTCACTTACAATATTATTTTCAGATAAACTATCTCTTTCATGAAATTTATCAGTTTGGTCTGTTGTTTCATTATTTTCTT